>JBBQYR010000056.1:0-27338 GCA_038208565.1 Chthoniobacterales bacterium | reverse complement strand
CCCGGCCGCAGCTCCTGGTGCACCAGCAGGCCGGTCATCGTGAGCCAGAAGAGCACAATGAAAATGGCGACGATCCGGGACAACATGGGCGGTCAATTCTTCTGGTGCTCGATCAGCGCGTAGGCGTTGTGGTTGTGGATCGATTCGAAATTTTCCGCTTCGACCCGATACCAGGTGATTTCGGGGACGGCATTGGAGCGGGCGGCAATGTTGCGGACGAGGTCTTCGACAAACACGGGATTATGGTAAGCACGTTCCGTGACAGCTTTTTCATCCGGCCGCTTGAGCAGGCTGTAAAGTTCACAGGAGGCGCTCTCCTCGACGACGCGGATGAGGTCCTCGATCCAGATGGGCTCGCTGAAGCGCACGGAATAGGTGACCTGCCCGCGCTGGTTGTGCGCGCCCTGGGCGCTGATGGCCTTGGAACAGGGACACAGGGTAGTCACCGGCACGATGACCGTGACGACGAAATCGGTGACGCCCTTTTCCAGGGTCGCCGAAAAGCGCGCGGTATAATCCATCATGCCCGGGGCGCGGGTCACGGGCGCCTGCTTGGTCAAAAAAAATGGGAACTCGAAATCGACGTGCGCCGAGACCGATTGGAGCCGCTCGGTCAATTCGCGGAGGATGGTGTGAATATTGTCCACGTGAAGCTCCGGGCCAAAATCATTGAGCACCTCGAAGAACCGGCTCATGTGCGTGCCTTTGAAATGGAGCGGCAGGTCTACGGTTAGCGCGGTCGTGGCGATGGTGTGCTGCACCTCGCGCGCCTTGTCGCGGACTTGCATGGGATAGCGCAGCGCCCGGATGCCGACGCGATCGATCGGGATGCGGCGTTCGTCGAGTTGGGATTGCGTATCGGAAAGTGGGGTCGGGGTGAGTTGCTTCATCGGCGGGGCGTCCATAGCACAAACCACAACGCCCGGCTCGCGGCAAGCGGACGCGGTATTAAAGGTCCGGGTGCGCGGCGAGTTGTGCCGCAAACTCTCCGCGCAGTGCGGGTTCGCGAGCCAGCCTTGCGCCCAGCTCGCGCCGCAATTTCTGCCGCTGCCATACGTCCGCCTCGGCTTCAAACTGCACCAGCAAAGCCACGAACTCCGCCCGCTCGTTGCCCGGTAAATCGCAACTGCCGGCCGCATCGAGCGAAGCCTCCCAGGTGCGGAAGTGCCAGTGCGTTTGCCCGTGCGAATGGAGCCAGCGCGCCACCGCCGCCATCCCGAGCGTGAGCAGCAGGAGATTGAATTGGCCCGTCTGCGGCAGCAGCATCACGCTCACGAGCATTCCGCACAGCGAACTGATGAGCAGCATCAGGTAAATGGCATACGCCGTGCGCTCGAGGATCGGGCGGAGGATTGGCGTCGTCATTGCGCGGCAGCATCGTCCCGACATTGCTGCTGCGCAAAAAGTTCGACACACGGAAGCCACGTCTTGCAGCATTCGCCCGCCGATGCGCGCCTACCTCGAACTCCTCTCCCTCGTCCTCGACCACGGCCGCTACAAGGCCGACCGCACCGGCACCGGGACGTATTCCATCTTCGGCGCGCAGGCCCGCTTCGATCTCTCCGCCGGCTTCCCGCTGCTCACCACGAAGAAGCTCCACCTCCGCTCCATCATCCACGAGCTGCTGTGGTTCCTCGCTGGCGATACCAATATCCGCTACCTCCGCGAAAACGGCGTGACCATCTGGGACGAATGGGCCGACGCCGAGGGCAATCTCGGTCGCGTCTATGGCGCGCAGTGGCGCGACTGGCGGACGGCGGAAGGCGGGCGCGTCGATCAGATCGCCGACGTCATCGCGCAGATCAAAAAGAACCCCGACTCCCGGCGCCTCATCGTCAGCGCCTGGAATCCCGGCGAAGTCTCGAAGATGGCGCTCCCTCCGTGTCACGCGCTTTTCCAATTCTTCGTCCTCGATGGTCGCCTGAGCTGCCAACTCTACCAGCGTAGTGCCGATCTCTTTCTCGGCGTCCCGTTCAACATCGCGAGCTACGCGCTCCTCACCATGATGGTCGCGCAAGTCACCGGCCTCGAGCCCGGCGATTTCGTCCACACCTTCGGCGACCTGCACCTTTACTCGAACCACCTCGACCAAGCCCGCGAGCAGCTCAGCCGCGCCCCGCGCCCGCTCCCGACGATGACGCTCAACCCCGCCATCCAGGACATCCACGGCTTCCGCTTCGAAGACTTCACGCTCAGCGGCTACGACCCGCACCCGGCGATCAAAGCGCCCATCGCCATTTGAAGACGATGGGTCTACCGCGGAGGCTCACTGGAGCGCAGCGACAGGTCCTGCGGCAACACGGGGACAAAGGCGCGGGGAAAGGGCGGGAAAAATATCCATCTACACAACCTCCGCGCCTCCGCGCCTCCGCGGTTCCATGATCGCCGTCGCCGCCATGTCGCTCAATCGCGTGATCGGGCGCGATAACAAGATCCCGTGGCATCTGCCAGAGGACTTCCGCTGGTTCAAGCAACTGACCACCGGCCACTTCGTGCTCATGGGCCGCAAGACTTTCGAGAGCCTCGGTCGCCCGCTGCCGAATCGCACGAATATCGTCGTCACCCGCGCACCGATGAAGCTCGCCCGCGACCCACAGTTCCAAGCCACGTTTGGCAAGGCGCGCATCGGCCACTGGCGGGCGCGCATCGGGCGACCGTATCAGCTCGGGTTCGATCGATTCACCGACCGCGATGTCTGGCTGGTGCGCGATCCGCGGCGCCTCGCCGCCGCCTTCGAGCAGGTGAAACCGGCGCGCAAGCTCTTCGTCATCGGCGGCGCGCAAATCTACGCCCAGCTCCTCGACCGCTGCACCGATCTCTACCTCTCCGTCGTTCCGCGTGAGCTGGAAGGCGACGCCTTTTTCCCCGAGCTGAGCGACGCGTGGCGGCTGGAAGATGTCCCGCTGCGCACCGCCGATTTCGAGGTGCGCCGCTATCGCCAAGCGTCGCCCACACCGAGCGCGGTCCCCCCAAAGCCGTCATCCTGAGCGGAGCGAAGGACCTCTGACCTCCGCCTTTCCTCACCCGTATGCCTCCCATGCTTCGCCGCGTATCAGATGCTAATCCGACGCTAGAGATGCTTCGCCGCGCTCCGCACGGCGGCTGGGTCTGGAAGCGTGGACTTGTCCTCACGGCGCTTCTCCTCATCGTAGCCCGCACCACCCTCATGGCCGCTTCGCCCACCAAGAACCCCGTCCTGCTCATCCACGGCATCAAGGACGACGCGCGGAAAATGGAGCCCATGGCCCGGCATCTCCGTGCCGAGGGATGGGAAGCGCACACCTTTTCCTACCGCCCGAGCTGGGGACAGAAGGGGCTCGACGAACTCGCCGCGCAAGTCGCCACCGAGGCCGACCGACTTTTTTCCAAGGGGCAGAAGTTCGACCTCGTCGCCTTCAGCATGGGCGGACTGGTCTCGCGCTATTACCTGCAGCGGCTCGGTGGAGTGGAGCGCGTCGATCGATTCGTCACGCTCTCCACGCCGCATCGCGGCACCTGGCTCGCGCATCTCATCCCGAATGCCGGCTGTCGGCAGATGCGCCCGCGCAGCGAGTTCCTGCGCGAGCTCAATGCAAATGCCGACTGCCTCACGCGGGTGCGTTTCACGAGCCTGTGGACGCCTTTCGACACGATCATCCTCCCGGCGCACAGCAGCGAGCTGCCCGGCGTCCGTTGCGAAAAACTGCCGGTGCTGCTCCATCCGCTCATGGTCATGCAGCCATCGGTGCTGCGCCGTGTCGCGGCGGTGCTCGCGGAGTAGCCGCTAGATCAGCGGCAGCAGCCGGCCGAGCAGCTCGGCGATCGGCACGCGTTCCTGCGAGCCGTCGTCCCGATGGCGCAGCGTCACAGTGTCTTTCAGCTCCGGACCCTTTTCGCCGAGCGTGTCGAAATCGATCGTCACGCAGAACGGCGTGCCCGCTTCATCCTGACGCGCGTAGCGTTTGCCGATCGAGCCGCCTTCGTCGTAGAAGCTCGTGAGGTGCGGGCGCAGCAGCGCGTAGACTTCGCGGGCCTTGGCCACGAGCTCGGGTTTGTTTTTCAGCAGCGGGAAGACGCCGACTTTCACCGGCGCGATGCGCGGGTGGAATTTCATCACGGTCAGCACTTCCTTCACGCCTTTCGCGTCGGTCTTCTCGACTTCGGTGAAAGCGTTCGCGATCACCGCGAGCGCGAGGCGATCGAGGCCGGCGGAGGGCTCGATGACGTGTGGGACGTAGAAGCCTTTGAATAGGCGGTCGCAAAAGAGCGCGGCTTCTTCGCGCGATTTGTTGCGGTCGTTCCAGTCTTCCTGCACTTCGGCGATGAAATCGCGCCGCTGCTCGTCGGTCAGCTTGAGCGCCGCGGCGCGGAGTTCGTCGTCAAAGATTTCGAGCGGCTTGCCGCTGTGCTTTTGGTGCTGCGTGAGGTCGAAGTCGCCGCGAGCTGCGATGCCCTCGAGTTCCTCGGTTCCAAAGGGAAACTTGAAGAGGATATCGACACAGGCGCGGGCATAGTGGGCGAGTTCCTCCTTTTTCTGCCAGTGGTAATCGAGCACCTCCGGGCCGAGGCCGATGCCGGCATAGTACGCCGTGCGCTCCTTGACCCAGTAGCGGTGCCACAGATCCCAGCCCCAGTCGGGCTGCGGCGTGGAAAGGTCCGCGCTTTCACTCCACTCGGCGACGTGGCCGTGGATGACGCGCACCGCTTCGTCCGGCGGGATGAAAAATTCGAGCTCCATCTGCTCGAACTCGCGGGAGCGGAAGGTGAAGTTGCGCGGGGTCACCTCGTTGCGAAATGCCTTTCCGATTTGTCCGATGCCGAAAGGAACCTTCACACGAGAGCTGTCCATCACGTTCTTGAACTGAACGAAGATCGCCTGCGCGGTCTCCGGGCGAAGATAGGCGACGTCAGCCTCGGTGGCCGTTGCACCCTGATAGGTCTTGAACATCAGGTTGAACGGCTTTGGCTCGGTGAGCGCCGCACCGTTCTCGGGATTATAGGCGCGCGTATTCTCGATTTTCGCGGCCGCTTCGCCGAGTAGTTCCGGGTTTCTAAAACCGCGCTGCTGGTAAAATTGAATCGCAATTTTTCTGGCACTTTCAGGCGGCTTGCCGGTTGAAAGAAGAACTGAAAAAGAGTCCGTGAGTATTTCAAGCGCCAACCCGATGTCCGCACGGGCTGCTTCGTCCTGTTCGCGCGCGCCTGTCCACGAATAGACCACTCCTGACTGCGGTTCGACATGATCGGAGCGAAACCGCTTTTTCGTCACGAGGCAGTCGCTCATCGGATCGCTGAACGTGTCTACATGACCTGACGCCTTCCAAATCGCCGGGTGCATGATGATGCTCGCATCGAGCGGCACCACGTCCTCGCGTTCACGCATCATGGCGTTCCACCACGTTGTCCGCAGGTTGCGCTTCAGCTCCGCGCCGAGCGGGCCGTAATCCCAGAAACCATTGATGCCGCCGTAGATCTCGGACGATTGGAAGATGAAGCCCTTGCGCTTGCACAGCGACACGATCTTTTCCATCAACGGCGGTTCTTTGGTCTGGCTCATAAAAGGACGGCGAAGGTGCGTGTGCCCCCGGCAACTCTCAAGCCGAAAGTCGCCCTCTAATAATCCATCGCCGCCCGGCGTCATCTGTGTCACCTTCCTCCCTCTCGCATGGCCCATTACGATACCTACCAGTCCAATGCCGCGGAGCTTCCGATGATGCGGAAGTGGCTGCTCCGCGCGCTCATTGTCTCGCTGCTCCTGCACGGCGCGCTGCTCGTGTTCTTCCATTTTACGAAGCTGGAAAACTTCGGCTCCACCGGCGAGGAACGCCTCGCGCCGCCGGTGCGTGTGATGCGCCAAGTGACGATCCCTGAGATGGCCGACGAAGAGGTGAAGCTCACGCTGCCGGAAAACAAACCGCAGCCAAAGATCGCGCTCCCGCAGGACAAGCCGATGCTCGACGACGTGGTCATCCAGCCGCAGGCGCCGGAAGTCACCGCGCCGATCGTGGCGCCAAAGCCGAAGGTGGAGCTGAGCGGTTTCGATAGCATGGCCAAGGCGGAGGCCAATTCGCTGGGCGCACTGGAAAAGCAGCTCAATTCGATGGCGGGTTCGCTCGTGGACAAGTCGGTACGGTCGCCGAAACAGCCGATCATCAGGATTCCCACCGGCAGCAAACCGGGCGAGGGGGGCATCGGTAGCGCCACGGGCATCCCCGGACGGCAGTCGCTCGACGACGCGCTCGGCAAGGTCGGTGGCCCCGTTTCTGGCAAGCCGATCGCGATGCGCGGCGGCGCGCTCTTCGAGCATGGCCGCGCGGAACTCCTGCCTGCGGCGGTGATGGATCTGCAGAAGCTCGGCGAACTCATCAAACGCAACCCGAGCGCCACCTTCATCATCAGTGGCCACACCGACCACACCGGCACCTACGAGCAGAATCTCATGCTCAGCCAGCAGCGTGCGGATGCGGTGCGCTACTGGATCGTCTCGAATCTCGGCATCGACCCGGCGCGCATCACCACGATCGGCAAGGCGGACGACGAGGCGTTCCCCAATCTCGGTCCCGACAGGAGCATCGACGAGCAGGCGCCGAATCGCCGCGTTGAGATCGTCATCAAGACGAACCGGAAATAGGATTTGGATCGGGTCTTCGTGCCGTCGCGGATCTGGCTCCCCGTCTGGGCCATCGTGCTTTTCGTCTCTGCGCTCGCGCTCAATACGCGGCACAACACGTTTCCGTATTTCTATCATCCCGACGAAGGGGAGAAGGCGGCGCAGTTGCTCACCGGGAAGTGGAACTTCCACCACCCGATGCTGCTCCTCACGACGTCGAAAGCGGCGATCGATCTCGCGAGCGTGACGCCGCGCGAGCAGCCCGTGGTCGAGGCCGGGCGCTGGGTTTCGGCGGGTTTCGCTGCGCTGGCCGTCGTCGCTTTGTCGCTGCTCGGCTACGTGTGGCGCGGGTGGAAAGTGTGCCTCGCCAGCGGCGTCGCGCTGCTGCTGCATCATCAGCTCTACGAGCTTTCACACTACTTGAAGGAAGACACCGCGCTGCTCGCCGGCATGTCGTTCACGTTCCTCACGGCTTACCTCTACTGGCAAAAGCCGGGGAGCGTTTTCGCCGCGCTTCTGGGCCTCTCGGTGGCGGCGGCAATCTCCGGAAAATATCTCGGTATCATGTCGCTGGCCATCGCCGGTCCGGTGCTGTGGTTCGCGCCCGGACCGCGGACGGTGTCGCGTTTCGTCTGGTTTGGGGGCGCGTTGTTGCTGGCGCTGCTCGTCGTGAATCTTCCGCTCGTCCTCAGCCCCGCGGCCTTTGGCGAGAGCCTCGATCGCGAGGTCGGACTCGTGGTGAGCGGCCAGCGCGGCACGACCCGCAGCGTTCCGCACACGCTTTACTGGAACATCTTCCGCGACAACACCACGCCGGTCATGTGGGTGCTACTCCTCGCGTTTTTATACGGGCGCTGGCGCGAACGCCGCAGCCTCACGCTCGTCGAGTGGCTGATCATGGCGTTCCCTTTCGTCTACGCGCTGGCGCTTTCGTTTTCGCCGAAATCGAACGACCGCTACTTCCTCCCGGCCACCGGCGTCTTCACGCTCCTCGCCGCGGTCGGCGTGCTCGATGCCAGCCGCTTGCTCAGTCAATGGATCGCGCCGCGCTGGAGCACTCTCGTCCTCGCGCTGGCGCTCGTCGGTACCCAGGTTCCGAGCTGGATGCGCTACGAGGCAGCCTTCCAGCGGGATGACAACCGCGAGCTTTTCGAATGGGTAAAGGAGAACCTCCCACCGGAGGCGGTGATCGTGAAAGACAGCCGCGTGCAGCTTCCCGATCCCAAAAGCACCCGCGTGCTCAATCACTTTGGTCCGCTGCCGCAGACCGTGATCGCAAAAAAATACGCCGCCGACTACGGCAGCATCCGCGAGATGCGGAAAAAGGGGGTGACCCACGTGGCCGTCTCCGATTCCGACTTCGGGCGTTTTTTCCTGCGCGGGCTGCGCCCGAAAAAGGACGACGAGGCCGATTTTGCGCGGCGGAAGAACTTCTACAAAAAACTTCTCCGTGACGGCGAGCAGCTCTTTGTCAGCGATCGCGGCACCGTGCTCTATCTCCACCCCGGCCTGCGCCTCTACCGCTTGCCGCCCGAGGAAGAATAAGCGGCGCGCCTTACTCCTCGGCGTCCGCTTCCCGCGCCCGATTCTCGAAGCGCGTGAATTCCTTCAGGAAAGTCATCGGCACATCGCCCACCGGGCCGTTGCGCTGCTTGGCGATGATCAGCGTCGCCTTGCCCTTGGACTCCTCTTTCTCCTCATCGTTCTCCGCGTAGTATTCCTCGCGGACGAGCAAGCCAACGACGTCTGCATCCTGCTCGATGCTTCCCGATTCACGCAAATCGCTCAGGCGCGGCCGGCCCTTGGAATCGCCGCTGCGTTGCTCCGGGTTACGGTTGAGCTGGGCGAGCACAACCACCGGGATGTCGAGTTCCTTGGCGATCCCCTTGAGGCCTGAGGAAATTTCCGCGATTTCGAGCTGACGGTTGTCCTGCGCGCGCTTGCTCGTGCTGCGCAGGAGCTGGATGTAATCGATGAAAATCGCCTCGATATTGTGCTGCGACTTGAGCCGGCGGGCCTTGGCGCGCAGTTCGAGGATCGAAAGGCCGGGCGTGTCGTCGATGAAGATCTTGCTGTCTGCGAGCTTGGCCGCGGCGGTGGTGAGGGCGGGGAAGTCGCGCTCGGTCAGGAAGCCGTTGCGCACGTTGCCGAGGTTCACGCGCGCCCGCGAGCAGAGGAGACGCTGCACGAGCTGCGAGGTGCTCATTTCCAGCGAGAAGACCGCGATCGCCTTGCCTTCCTCCAGCGCGATGTGCTCCGCGATGTTCATGGCCAGCGCCGTTTTACCCATGGAGGGGCGCGCCGCGATGACGATCATCTCCGCCTTGTGCAAACCGTCGGTCATCTTATCCAGCTCTGCGAGCCCGGTCGGCAAGCCGGTGATCGCCCCGCGCCGGTCGTAGAGTTCCTCGATCGCGTGGATCGCCTGCATCACCTGATCCTTCATGCTCGCCGTCTTTTCTTTAAAGCGGTCCTGGGCGATCCCGAAGATCTTCTGCTCCACGTCGTTCAGCAGGCTCGGCACGTCGTCCTGCTCGTCGTAACTCCGCGCCGCATACTCCGTGCAGACCTTGATGATCTCCCGCAGGGTGAACTTCTCCTGGAGGATGTCCGCGTAATAGACCGCGTTCGCTGCCGTCGGCAGGAAGGTGAATAACTCCGTGATGTAGGCCGCGCCGCCGACCTGTTCGAGTTGATTCCGGTCCCGCAAAAGCTGCGTCAGAGTGATGAAATCGATCGGTTTATTCGCATCCCATAGTTCTACCAGCGTCGCGTAAATCTGCGCATGCGCAGGCAGGTGAAAGTGCTCCGGCTTGATTTGCTTCTCGGCACACAGCCCACCGATCTCCCTCGGAGCGAGCAGGTAGGAACCTAGAACCCCACGCTCCGCATCGGGAGCCTGTGGCAATAACCTGTGAATATCTGGCAAATAACTGACCTTCTGGTGTAGGTCAGTGCCCGTCTGCTCCCCGCCTTTTTTTGCGGGCTTCCCACTCCGCGTGGAAGCCTCGGTCGCCATCGCTTACTTGGCGTGTTTGGCCTTGGGCTTCGCCTTGAAGCCCTCCGCGGACTTGTCGGCATCTTCGGTCGCCGCCTCGTCGCCCTTGGCCTTCACGTTCAGGTTCAGCTTCGCCGTCACGTCGTGATGCAGCTTGATCTGAACCTCGTGCTCGCCGGTCTCCTTGATCGCCTTCTCGAGGTGAATCTTGTGGCGATCGATCTCGATGCTGCCGCCGAGTTCCTTCTTCAGGCGTTCCGCGATGTCTGCCGCCGTGATCGAACCGAAAGCCTTGCCGGTCCCGCCGGTTTCCAGCTCCATGGTGATCTTCAGCTTGTTGATCTTCCGCGCGAGGTCCTCGGACTCGTTGAGTTCCTTGGCCTCCCGCTCGGCGCGCTTGGCCTTGAGCAGGTTGAGGCGCTTGAGCGTCGCCGGAGTCACTTCCAGAGCCAGACCGCGGGGCACGAGGAAATTGCGGGCGTAACCGCGCTTGACCTTCACGACATCGGCTTCGACGCCGAGGTTGTTGATTTTTTCGGTGAGGATGATTTCGGTCGTGGACATAAGAAAAGTGGTTGGGCTCTGAGAAAGCGGGAGGGCGTTTTTAGACGCGGCCTCCGCCCTTGTCAACGGCCAGCCCGGAATTTCTTTCGTGTGCAGACGGCGAAGGGTGCGCGATCGCTTGGCGGGATCGCTCGCCGTAATTTCGGAACGTCATTGAACGGCGCCGCTGGGTGCCTGTCGTATTTGCACCGCCATGCGCCGCACGCTCCCTGTTCTGCTCCTCGCCCTTGGGCTGCCCCTTGGAGGTGTGTCGGCGGAGGAGGGGAAGCCGGCGGTGGGTTTGCTCAAGGCGATCGATGAAGGGTTTGTCCAGATTTACGACAAGGTCGCGCCGGCGGTGGTGGTGGTGATCGCTCGCAAGCGGGTGGAGGAAGTGGAGGAGCGAGATTTGCCGCGCAGCTTTGAGCTTTACCTCGAGGAAAGGAAGCCGCCGTCAAAGGACTCGAAGGCGGAAAAGGACGCCGGAGGGCCGTGGCAGATGCCGACCCCGTCGGCCCGCAGTGAGGGCTCGGGTTTTCTGATCCGCGCCGATGGTTACATCCTGACGAATCACCACGTGGTGGCTGATGCGGAGAGTCTCGAGGTGCGCTTGAAGGATGGGCGCACGCTGCCGGCGAAGATCGTGGGTTCGGACGACAAGACCGATATCGCGGTGCTGAAGGTGGACGCGAAGGATTTGCCGGTGGTGGAGTTTGGCGACAGCGACAAACTGAGGGTCGGGCAACTCGCGTGTGCGATCGGCGCGCCGTTCAACCAGGACTACAGCTTCAGCGTGGGCGTGGTCAGCGGGAAGGGGCGTACGAATCTGCTCGGGCCGAGTTCGCCGACGATCATTTACGAGGACTACATCCAGACCGACGCCTTCATCAACCCGGGCAACAGCGGCGGCCCGCTCTTCGACGTGGAGGGGAAGGTGATCGGCATGAATACGCTGATCAACGGCATCGGGCGCGGACTGGCCTTCGCGATCCCGTCGAGCATGCTGGAAGATGTCGCGCGGCAACTGGTGACGACAGGCAAGGTGCAGCGGCCTTGGCTCGGGATCCGGATCGGAGCGCTCAGCGAGAAGCCGGTCACCGTGCGCGAGCATTTCCCCGGTGTGGAGAACGGCGTGGTCGTGGATACGATCGAGGCGAATGCGCCGGCGTACCGCAGCGACCTGCGGCCGGCGGATGTGATCACCGAAGTGGACGGCGTGAAGATCAAGTCGGCCCGCGAATTGCAGAAAGAAATCCTGCGCAAGAAGATCGGCCAGTCGGTGCAACTCACCGTCTGGCGCGCTGGGCAGACGCTGCGCATTCCGGTGCCGACGGGCGAATTGCCGGGCGAGATCACGAAGGTCGCGAACAGTGCTCCGCCGAAAAGTGTTGAGGCCAAGACCGAAACGCTCGGCTTGAAATTGCAGGATGCCAAGCCGGTCGGCGCGCAAGTCATCGGCACGCAGCCCGACAGTCCTGCCGCCCGCGCGGAGATTTTCCCGAACGACATCATCACCCAAGTGGAAGGTCAGCCAGTGACCGACGCCGCCGGATGTGTCTCGGCCATCGCCACCGGTCTGGTGACGAAAGGCCGGAAGGGCCTCCTTTTGAATATCGAACGCAAAGGTCAGCGAACCTTCGTCATCCTGCCGCCGCCGTAGGGCGCGGCCCATCACTTCCTTGGTTGGGACGGCCGGTGTTTCGCAAGAAGCACCGGCCGTAACCGTCTTTAGAACTGCTCTGGCGGCTCGTCGGCCTCGTCGGTGAGCGCCTTGGTCAGCGAGTCCTGATACATCATGAACCGTTTCGTCACGAAGAGCGGGTCGCGTTGTTCGCGCTGATCCACGTAGGCCTCGATGAATTCTTCGATGGTCATCTCCTCGTATTCCTCGGCGTCGCTTTCCCACAGCCGGTCGGCGAAGGCGACCTTGTGTGTGGATTCGAAGCAGCAGAGCGCCAACTCGAAATCGAGATCATCGAATTCCTCGCAGAAGATCTCCGCCACACGCGTGGTCGCATCGCACTGGATCAGGTCATCGCTGATGAAGTGCAGGATGCTGATGAACGAGGTCACGAAATAGTTCATGGGCGCGCGCCGTGATGGCCGAAAGGGTATCGAGTTACTTGGCGGCCAGCGCGGTGGCGAGGAAGTCGAGGAACTTCTGCCGCGAGCCTTTCACGAGCGCGGCTGGGCCGGTCATTTTTACGAAAACATTGCCGTCGCCGTGTTCGACGATGGCCCCGAGGAGCGCGTAGTTTTCCGCCGCCGATTGCGGGCCGCCGGGCATGCCGCTGCTGTAGGTGCCCTCGGTGGTCACGAGCGTGACCTTCGCGCCGCCGATTTCTTGCGGCTCGATCTTGCCCGCGCCTTCGCCGGCCTTGAACTGGCCGAGCCAGCGTTGGGCGTTGGACTGTACGTCGCCGCCGCCGCCGGCGCCGAAGTGGAAGAAAGTGATCTCGGCGAAATCGTCGGGCTTGGTGCCGGGGACTTTGAGCTGCGCCTTGCGCATCGGGGAACTGACCTGCACCCACGACCAATCGGCCGGGCGCTTGAAAGTGAGGCCGCCGACGGGGAACGTCGCGGGATCTTCCGCATGCAAAGAAGCGGCGCCAATGATGGAGAGTGTGAGGAGGGCAAGGCGTTTCATAGGGTCGCTTGTCTAAAGCGGGTCGGGCTCGCGTGCAAGAGTGTCCTCAAGGCGCGCGTCGGGCCCAGCGGAGCTTGGCGCTGGCCGAGCGGGGATTGGCGCGCTGTTCCTCGGCGCTCGGACGCAGGACTTCGTCGGCGATTTCCGCGTAGCGTCCTTCCTGCGCGCCGCGTTTGAAGGCGTGCTTTACACGGCGGTCTTCGCCGGAGTGAAAGGTGAGGATGGCGACACGTCCTCCGGGGCGGAGGCAGGTGGGCAGGTGGCGGAGGAAGGTGTCGAGCGCGTTGAATTCGTCGTTCACCGCGATGCGCAACGCTTGAAAGACGCGGCGCACGGAATCATCCGGCTGGCTGCGGGGGATGGGCGCGAGCGTGGCGCGGATTGCGGTCGCGAGCGCGACGGTGGAGGTGATGGGTTTGCGTTTTCGCTCGGCCAGGAGAGCCGTGGCAAGGAGCGCCGCGTGCGGTTCGTCGGCGTTTTCCGTAAGCAGTTGCTGGAGCTTCGGCGCGGTGAGTGAAGCGAGCAGCGCGGAGGCGGGCTGGCCGCGCTGAGGATTCATCCGCAGGTCGAGCGGGCCGTCGTTTTTGAAGGTGAAACCGCGCGCCGGGTTGTCGATCTGCATCGAGGACACGCCGAGGTCGGCGAGAATGATGTCGGCACCGTCGGGGGCTTCGCGGGCGAGGAGTTGCGCGAGGCCGGCGTAGTTCATGCGATGCGCGGTGAAGACCTCGGGGCCGAAGCCGAGTTCGCGGAATCGGGTCTCGGTTTTTGGGAGTTCGATGGGATCGGCGTCGAGGCCGAGAAGCCGTCCGCCGGGCACGAGCGCCTGCAGGATTTCCCGCGCGTGGCCGCCGTAGCCGAGCGTGCCATCGACGGCTACTTCGCCGGGTTGCGGCGCGAGCACTTCGAGAATTTCGCGGACCATGATCGGCCGGTGCGTGCCCGCCGGCGTCTTGCCGCTGGCCAGCACTTTCTCTATGTCCGCGGCGTAACGCTCCGGCGCGTGCTCCTTGTATTTCTCCTCAAAACGGCGCGGATTTTTGCCGCTGTAGCGCGGGCGCCGGCGCGGTTTCTCGGGTGGTGTTTCGCTCATCGCGCGAGAGGCTAGCAGAATTTGCCAGTGGCAGGCGCGCGGAATTTCCGGTTACGCTTGCGCATGTTTTCCCGCTCTCCCCATGCTCTCGCCGTCGCTGCCGTCATGACCTCTGCTCTCGCCTTCGCGGCTGATCCGCCGCTGCCCGAACCCGCGGCGTTGCCGGCGAGTGCGACGCTGCCCGATCCGCTCGTTTCCTTAAACGGCGACCGTATCGCCACCCGCGCCGCCTGGCTGGAAAAGCGGGCGCCTGAACTTCGGCGGCTTTTTCAAAACTACGAATATGGGGCGATGCCGGCGCCGGCGAAGTTTGAGGCGAAGCTGGTCCGCGAGGACAAGTCAGCCCTCGGTGGCAAGGCGACGTTGCGCGAGATCACGCTCAGGCTGGCCTTTCCTGAAGGCGCGCAGATCAATCTGATCCTGATCACGCCGAATGCCGCGAAGAAACCCGCGCCGGTTTTCCTCGGCCTCAATTTCAACGGCAATCTCGCGCTGCTGCCCGACCCGCAGATCGGCGTGCCGCCAGGTTGGAAATCGAAAAAAGGCGAGACGGTCGAGCAGGCGCGCGGATCGGAAGCGGAGAAATGGGCGATCGAGGCGACGATCGATCGCGGTTACGCCGTGGCGAGTTTTTGGAACGGCGACGTCGTGCCGGATGACAAGGAGGCGGCGGAGGCCGTGCTGCGGAAGTTCCGGACGATCACGATCAACTCGAAGAACGACTACGGTCAGGTGGGTAAGCTCGAAGCAAAGAATACCATCGAGGGCGCGCAGGAGCGCGGTCCGAGCGACACGGCGACGATTGCGGTCTGGGCGTGGTGCTTTCATCGCGCGGTCGATTTTCTCGTCACCGATGCGGCGATCGATGCGAAGCGCATCGCGGTCGTCGGGCATTCGCGCAACGGCAAGACGGCGCTGCTCGCGGGGGCGTTTGACGAGCGGATCGCGCTGGTGATTCCGAGTCAGGCCGGTTGCGGCGGCACAGCGCCGTGTCGGTTGCCGGCGGACCGGCTCAATCCTCCCGACGGCAAGCTGGTGAACGAGACGGTGAAGCGCATCAACACGAGTTTTCCGCACTGGTTCTCCGGCAATTTTAAGGCGTTCAACGACGCACCGGACAAGCTGCCCTTCGACCAGCACGCGCTCATCGCGCTCTGCGCGCCGCGGCCCGTTTTGCTCTCCAACGCCACCGAGGATTTGTGGGCCAATCCGGCGGGACAATTCGAGATGCTGCGGGCGGCGGACCCGGTCTATCGACTCGTCGCGGGCGACGGACTTGGCTCCACGGTGGTGCCGGAAATCGGGAAGCTGCTCCCGAGCCGACTCGGCTATTTCATCCGCGCCGGCAAACACTCGATGAGCGGCGAAGACTGGGCCGCGTGGCTCGACTACGCGGATCAGTGGCTGAAACCCTGAGCGCCTCCCTGACGACTTCTGGAAACGAAAAGGGCCGACGGTTTTCCGTCGGCCCTTGAAGTTTCAAAACTGGGTGCGTCGCGGCTTACTTCACCTCGGGATTCGGCTCCGCACTGCCTTCGGCGAGGCCGAGCGCCCACTTCAAGCCGCCGAGCAGGTGCGCCTGATACTGCTTGCTGATCGCGACGTCATTGATGCGGCCGGGCAGTGCGGGATCGTCGCTCCAGAGATCTTCGCGATGGCCGAGCGAGGTGTAGAAGACGCGGCCCGTGCCGGCCTTGCGGCACCACGAGACGGGGAAGAAGCGGGCGTCGGTCGGGTCGTTCGGGTGATGGCGCATGAACCAGAGGCTGCGGACCTTGGCCGGATCCTGACTCTTGATGATGTACATGTCCTCCTGCTTGAGCTGGAAGGTATCGCCGATGCCGGCGTTGGCCGGGTGCGCTTTGTCGCCGGCGATGAGCGTCGCGGGGACCTGCGCTTTGTGCGTTTCAAATTCGCCCTGCAGCATGTCGATGTAGCCGGGGAATTTGTGGAAGGTATCGCTGCCGCTGTGCATCGCGGCGAAGGCGTGGCCTTCATTGATCCACTGGATGAAACCTTCCTTGTCGGGCAGCGGGAGATCGCCGGTGGTGTTGGCAAAGATCACGAGGTCGATCTTGTTGGCCTTGAGGTTGGCGGGGCTGAGTTTTTCGAGGCTCTGCTTGGCCGCGGCGTCGAATTCGGCCTGCGCGGCTTTCGCCTTGGCTTCGACCTCGGGTGTCCACTTCGCGAGTTCGGCTTCGTATTTCGCCAGGTCGGCAGCATAGCGCGCCTTGGCTTTGTCGTCGGCATCCGGGGCGAGATCGCGCGGCTTGTTCGGCTTGCGCGGGATCTGGATGTCGGGCTGGCGGGCGAAGTCCACGACCTTGTAGGCACCCGACTCGCTCCCGATTTTTTCGAGCGTCTTTTCCGCGTACGGAATCGAGCTGTGGCGGAAGCCGGTGGTCACGGTGACGACGATGACGCGCTTGGCTTCGGCGGCGAAGGCCGAGAAGGCGGGCGTGGAAAGTAGCGCGATGACGAGGAGGGAGCGGAGGGATTTTTTCATGAATACGGGGTGAGTCTTGGCCTAGCGACAATCCGAAGTGCTGGCAAGGCTTAGGCCCGCCCGCGAATGGCGCGATGATTTCCAGCGTTGCGCCGCAACCGCGGAAGCGGCATGGCTGGCGGCATGGAAAACATCTCGTGCCGTGAATGTGGGGCGTCCTGCGACGCCCGCCTCGCGGTGTGCCCACACTGCGCGGCGCGGTGTCCTGGGGAGGCGGAATGGGCCGGCGAGGGTTTTGAATGGAAGTCGTCGTGGTTGTGGATGGGCTCGCCCGTGGTGCATGTCGCTTTCGGCAATGGCCGCGATGGGCGCCCCCGCACGGCGCGCGGGGTGGTGGCGATTGGGCAGCGCGCGGTCGGTGGCGTGGCGATTGGGATTCTCGCCGCGGGCTTCGTCTCGATCGGGGTTGTTTCCGTGGGGATCTTTTCGCTGGGCGTCGTGAGCGTCGCAGCTCTGGCCGCAGTCGGCGTGAATGCGCTCGCGCCACTGGCCATCGGCGTGGTGGCGATCGGCTACAAGGTGGGCGGGGTGGCGGTGGTGGGGTGGAAGGTGCTTTTCGCCGTCACAAAATAGTCAGGAATTGGCGCGCGAGCGGGTAAGCGAAAAGGCCGCGCGAGTGTCGGACCATGGCGGATAATCGCAAAACACAGGCTTGCGTTGGATGGATGAGGCGCAAAACTCCCTCACTGTCCCGTATGTCGGTTCCGGTTTCCATTTGCGGTTTGTGCGGCTCCCCGCCTGATCCCTTGAAGGGCGGGAAATTCTGTATTGTTCACATCCCCCGAGCGGTGCCTCGTTTCGGTGAGCCCGATCGCGGCTGAAGCTTATGTCTCGCGAAGGACAACGTCTGCGCGTTTTGCTCGTCGAGGATTCGGAGAGTGATGCGGAGCTTTTGATCGAGGCGCTCCGGCGCGGCGGCTACGACCCGGACTGGGAACGCGTGCAGACGGAAGACGAACTCCGCCGCATTCTCCAGCGAAGCGAGTGGGACATCGTCTTCTGCGATTTTTCTCTTCCGGGCTTCGATGCCATGGGGGCGCTTCGGACATTGCGTGAAACCGGCAGCGATCTGCCCGTGATCGTGGTTTCGGGAAAGGTCAGCGAAGAATTTGCGGTTGAGGCTCTCAAGACCGGCGCGAGCGACTTCCTGCTCAAGCACAACCTCACGCGACTGATCCCGGCCGTGAAGCGTGAGCTGCGCGAGGCGGAGAGCCGGTTGGCGCGACGTCTTTCGGAGGCGAAAAGGCGGCATGCCGAGGATGCGCTGCGGCTGAGCGAGGAGCGCTACCGGGTGCTCTTCGAGCGCAATCCCATTCCCATGTGGGTCTATGACCGCCGGACCTATCGCTTCCTTCAGGTGAATGACGCGGCGGCCGAGCACTATGGTTATGCTCGCGAGGAATTCTGGTCCATGACGGTGCTCGATCTCCGCCCGCAGGAGGACGTGCTAGCTTTCCTCGCGAGCGCGGTTGAACGACGAAATGACGGACCCATGTCGCGGGAGATCGTGAGACATCGGAAGAAGGACGGGACCACGATTTTCGCCGAGCTGGTGACCCAGCCGATCACCTACAGCGGGGTCAAGGCGCGCATCGCCCAGGCGCTGGATATCACCGAGCGAAAACGCGGCGAGGAAGAACTGCTGCGCATCAAGGCGGCGGTGGAATTCGCGGGCGATACAATCGCGGTCTATGACGGGGCCGGGCGGACCATTTATCTCAACCGCGCGCACGTCGAACTGTTCGGCTATACGGCGGAACAGCTCAATGCACTCGGCGGGCCCAACGCGCTTTTCCTCAATCGAGGCGTCGCCGAACAGGTCGGGAGCAAAGTGCAAAGTTCCGGCGCCTGGACAGGCGAGGCGCTGTTTCGCACGAACTCCGGGCGGGTGGTGGAGCTTTTCCTTCGCGCCAACTCCGTAAAAAATACGCAGGGCGAAGTGACGGCCTACATCGGCGTGGGCAGCGACCTCGGACAGATGAAACGTGCCGAGCAGACGATCGCCGAACAGGCCGCACTGCTCGACCAGGCGCAGGACGCCATCGCGGTGCATGATCTGCGGGGATCGGTCACGTATTGGAACAAAGGCGCCGAGCGGATCTATGGCTGGGCGGCTGCGGAAGTCCTCGGAAAACACGTGCAGGAGCTCGTGGCTTACGAACCCGCGCTTTACGAAGAGGCGATGGGCAGGATGCTGCGCGAGGGTGCGTGGAATGGTGACTCCAGACTGCGGACCAAGAGCGGGGCCGAGGTGCTCGTGGCGAGCCGCTGGACGCTGGTGCGCGATCAATTTGGCGATCCCAAGTCGGTGCTGGTGATCGAGACCGACATCACCGAGGCGAAAAAGACCGAGGCGCAATTTCTTCGCGCGCAACGTATGGAGAGCATCGGCACGCTGGCCAGCGGGATCGCGCACGATCTCAACAACGTGCTCGGCCCGATCATCATGGCGGTCGATCTCTTCAAGTTGAAGATGAGCGATCCCGGCGATCTGGATCTGCTCGAGACCGTCGAGATCAGCGCCCGGCGCGGCGCTGATATGGTCAAGCAGGTGCTCTCCTTTGCGCGTGGGCTGGATGGTCGGCGCTTGCTGCTCGAACCCGGCCGCCTGCTCAAGGAGGTCCAGAAAATCGCCCGCGAAACATTCCCGAAATCCATCACAGTGAAAGCGGTGGCGGAGCCCGGGACGTGGAACCTGTATGGCGATCCGACGCAATTGCACCAGGTGCTGCTGAATCTCGCCGTGAACGCCCGCGATGCTATGCCGAACGGAGGCGAGCTGCGCTTGACCGCCCGCAACGTGCAGGTCGATGCGCAATTCGCCACGATGGTGCCGGAAGCGTGCGCCGGGGATTTCGTCGTCCTCGAAGTGACGGACGACGGCGAGGGCATGCCGCCCGAAGTAGTCGCGAAAATTTTCGACCCATTCTTTACGACCAAAGACGTCGGCAAAGGCACCGGCCTCGGTCTCTCGACGACGCTGGCGATCGTGCGCGCTCACGGGGGATTTGTGACCGTGGAAAGTACGCCAGGCCAAGGCACGGCCTTCAAGATTCACCTGCCCGCCGAGGTGGATGGCGGCCCGGTGCCGGACCGCGCCACCACGGCGGAACTGCCGCGCGGAAACGGAGAATGGGTGCTCGTGATCGATGATGAGGCATCGGTCCGCTCGATCACCTCGCAGACGCTGGAAGCCTTTGGCTATCGGGTGCGGACGGCTCCGGACGGAGCCGCGGGCATTGCCGAATACGCGCAGCATTCCGCCGAGATCGCGCTCGTGCTCACGGATATGATGATGCCGGTGATGGATGGCATGGCGACGATTCGGGCGCTCATGGTCTTGAATCCCGACGTGAAGATCATCGCGGCGAGCGGCTTCTCGGCGAAGGGCTCCGAGGCGGATGCGGTGAAGCTGGGCGTGCTCGCGTTTCTCTCGAAGCCGTACACGGCGGCGACGCTCCTGCAGACGTTGCGCGATTTGCTGCGTCCGCCGGTCTAGCGGCCGAGCACCCGGCGCAGGGCGCCGCGGAGTTCCTCGCAGACGAGCGGCTTGCGCAGGATGCAATCGACGATCTGCGGCTGCTGCTCAGGTCCGGGCGCAAAGCCGGTCAGCAGGATGATCGATTTCTCCGGCGCCAGGCGGCGCACTTCGCCGGCCAATTGCAGCCCATCCATGCCCGGCATGCCTTGGTCGGTGATCACGAGATCCACTTCCTCGCTCATGATGCGCTGCATCGCTTCGCGGCCGCCCGTGGCGGTCAGGACGCGATGACCATCGCTGCGCAAATACTGCGAGACCACGTCGCGCGCACTCGGCTCGTCGTCCACCACGAGCACGCGAAGCGAACGATCGAGTGTGAGGCGCACCTCGTTGTCGTCCTGCGCCGCCGAATGGTGGCAGGGCAGGGTGATAAGGAAGGTGGTTCCGCCGCCGGGTGTGCTCTCGATTTCGAGCGTGCCATCGTGACGGCGGATGATGCCGAAAGCCATGGCCAGCCCGAGGCCGGTGCCGTGTTCGCCTTTCGTGGAAAAGAAAGGCTCGAGGCAACGGAGACGCACTTCCTCGGTCATGCCCGTGCCGGTGTCGGCGACCTCGATGCGCACCCCGTCTTCGAGATCCACCGTCCGCAAGGTGATGCTGCCGCCCTGTGGCATGGCGTCCACGGCATTGAAGACGAGATTCATGAGGACCTCGCGCAATTCGGCGCCGTTGCCGAGCACGGGCGGGATTTTCAAGAGTTCCAGATCGAGGCGGATTTCGCGTCCGGTTTCGAGCGCGTGGTCGTGCCACTTGGGTTTGGTGAGCGGCACCACTTCTTCGATCAGATCGTTGAGATTCACAGTCGAAAAGACATCGCTCTGCTCGCGCGGCCGGTAGAAATCGCGGAGCCGCGAGACGACATGCGAAGCGTCGCGCCCAGCGGTGTTCATGGTCTTTAAGTAGTGCCGCAGCAGCTCGCGATCATCGGCGAGCGTGGCGTCCTGCAGGAGCAGTTCGCTGTAACCGATGATGGACATGAGGGCGTTGTTGAAGTCGTGGCAGACGCCGCCGGCCATTTCGCCAAAGGCGCGCAGACGTTCCTGTTGCACGCGCTGGTGCTGGCTTTCACTGAGCTCGGCGAGGGCCTTCTGCAATTCGCCAGTGCGCTCGGCGACCATGTGTTCCAAGCCGCGATTCTGATCCTGGATCTCGAGATACTGCAGGCGCGTCATGAGCGAATTGCGGATGCGCATTTGCAGCTCCGAGCAGTCGAGCGGCTTGAAGAGAATATCTGTGGCTCCAGCGAGGAGCGCGCGCCGTTTGATCTGCGGATCGGTGCTCCCGGTGAGGACGAGGATCGGCATGCAGGTTTCCCGCGGCAGATAGTTGCGCAGTTGCTCGACAAGCTGGATGCCGTCGAGTTCGGGCATCTCGATGTCCGTGACGATGAGATCGGGCTGAAACTCGTCGAACTCCTCGATGATGCGCGAGGGGTCGGAAAGTTTGCGCAGTTGTTTGAAGCGGAGCCGGTCGAGGACGTTTTCGAGCAGGCACAGACTGCGCACTTCGTCGTCCACCAGCAGGATGCGGCTCTGGCGGAGGCGTTCCTCGTTCATATCCTCGGTCGGTTAGGCAGCGGCGGGCTGAAAGCACGGGCAGACACTTCGCACCGCCTCGAGCAGGAGGTTGGGATCGACCGGCTTGGAGACATAGCGTTTGCCGTTGCGCAGGCCGGCTTCGTTTTTGCCGACGAGTGAGGTGACGAAAATGATGGGGATGTTGGTCAGAAGCGGGTCGGCGTTCATCTCGGCGGAAACCATGCCGCCGTCCTTGCCGGGCATGTCCACGTCGAGGAGCACCAGATTGGGGAGATAGGTCCGCGCGGTGGCGAGCGCGGCGAAGGAGCGATTTTCCTGGATGACGTCATAACCTCCGATGCGATTCAGGATCACCGCCAGCAGCTCGGACAGTTTCGGATCATCGTCGATGACGAGAATTTTACTTTTGCTCATGCCGGTTCATGAGCATTCCCCATTCGTTCGCCGTGGCGGCGACTACTGATTCCGCGCCAGGGACTTTACGGAGGAGCTACGCCGAGATGATGTGATTGCGAATCGCGTAGCGGACGAGGTCGCTGAAGGAATCGAACTTCAGCTTCTTCATGATCGCCGCCCGGTGGGTCTCCGCCGTCTTCACGCTGATGCCCAGGGCTTGGGCGACATCCTTGTTGCTGCTGCCTTCGGCGAGCAGTTGCATGACTTCGCGCTCGCGATTCGTGAGCCGTCCATCGCCGGTGGTCTCTTCGGTCTCCTTTTTGCCCGTGAGGAATTTCGCAAAAAGGATCTCCCCGACCTCCGTGGTGAAATAGGGCTTGTGGTTGGCGAGCGACCGCAGCGCGGTTTCCAGCGGCAGTCGCCCATCGGTCTTCAGGATGTAGCTGCGAGCGCCTGCTTCGAAGACCTCGCGCACGAGCTCCTCAGTTTCGAGGCCGGTGAACATCAGGATCTCCGTGCCGGGAGCGATCTTCTTGATTTGGCGGGTTGCCTCGAGACCATTGAGCTCGGGCATTTGCACGTCCATGACGACGATATCCGGGTGGAATTTTTCGACCAGCTCCACGGCCTCGCGACCGGTCGCGGCCTCGCCGCAGACCGACCAGCCAGGTTGCATTTCGACGACCGTACGAACACCACGCCGCATGACTTCATGGTCGTCGGCGATCAGAACACGAATGGATTCCATAGGATGAGAGAACTCTTAGGTGTTCTCCCACGGCTTGAAAGCTCCGATTCGTCCACGCGCTGACCCGTTACGTCATCGCGGTTTCCCAGATGCTCATGTCCGGGCTGCTCATCCACCTCACCGGGGGGCGGATCGAGACGCATTTTCGCGTCTTTGGCGATGCCGGGCGCATTCGGGCACTCAACTCAAAAGTGAAACGACGGCATTGGCGGAGGCCGACGGGAGCTGGGGACGGGGTGAGTTGCTGGGCGCAGTGGGCGGGGCTCTGGTAGCCCAGCTTGCTGGGCGGTCGGATGTGATTGTAGCGCTGACGGAAGTCTTCGATGACCACCCGCGCCTTGCTCAATGTCCAGAGCTGTTCGCGGTTGAGACATTCGTCGCGGAACAGGCCATGGAAGCTTTCCACAAAGCCGTTCTTCCACGGGCTGCCGGGATCGATGTAGCGAACTCGGCGGCTCCCCAGTTGCGCCATGAGCGTGCCCCTCGCTTTCTTCTATCTCGTCACCGGGAGCAGCGCGCCGGGCGATGGGTGCTGCGTTGTTTCCAACCGGTTGGCGAAAGCCGGAAACGTATCTGCGTTGTCACTACCCAACTCGCGCGGGAACCCCAAAGTGGCCGATAGAAAGTTTATGCTCTCTCTCCAACCAAACCCAGACAATGAATAGAAAACGCCCCTACAACCCGCAACGCGAACCTCGTCCGTTCACTTCCTGCAGGCTGCTCCTGCCAGTCTTCATCGCCACCAGCTTGAGCGCCTTCGCCGCTCCGCCGCCGGGGCAACTGCTCGCCGCGCAATGCGCCCAGTGCCACGGCACGAACGGGGTCGCCGTCTCGGGCTTTGAATCCATCGCCGGAAAGAAGGCCGACGATCTCTACAAAGGGCTGCTCGAAATGAGTCAACGGCGACCGGAGAACATTATGGATTTGCAGGCACGCGCCTTCACGCCGGCGCAGCTCCGCCTCATCGCAAATTACCTCGCTACGCTCCCGGTCGCCGCTGGCGAGACGCTCGACAACTAGGTCCGCAACCACGCTTCAAACCAAGAACACATTATGAATTCCGATCGCAGAAATTTTCTCAAACTCGCTGGTCTTGCTGCAGCGGGCTGGGCATTCCCGAGGCCCGTCAGCGCGGCCACCACGGCGCCGCATGTCCTCGTCATCGGGGGCGGCTTTGGCGGCGCCACCGTCGCAAAATATCTTAAGCTCTGGGGTGGCAATATCGACGTGACGCTCATCGACCGCAGTTCGAGCCACTACGCTTGCATCCTCTCGAACCTGGTCATCACGGGCGCGATCCCGATGGATCGCATCAAGCTCGGCTACGCAAACCTGCAGTCCAAACGCGGCGTGAACTTCGTGCAGGGCGAGGCGCTCGCGGTGGATCCCGTCGCGCGCGAGGTGACGGTGAACGTGGGCGGCACGCACTACGCCTACAGCTACGACAAGCTCGTGCTCTCGCCGGGCGTGGAATTCACGCCGCCCGCCGGCAACTACAACGCCGACCTCACCCCGCACGCGTGGAAGGCCGGGCCGCAGACGCTGCTCTTGAAACAACAACTCAGCGCCATGACGAAGAGTCAGACGTTCGTGCTCACCATCCCGAAGTCCCCCTATCGCTGCCCGCCTGGGCCCTACGAGCGCGCGTGCTCCGTCGCAGATTATCTGACCCGGAAAAAGAGAGGCGCGCGCATCATCGTGCTCGACGCCAATGCCTCCATCCAGGCCGAACCCGTGAACTTCGGCAGCGCCTTCCGCGGCATCTACAAGAACGTGCTCTCTTACATCCCGAACGCCACCATCCTCGGCGTGGATTCGCAGGCGAAATCCGTCACCACGTCGCAGGGTGTTTTCACCGGCGCAGTCGTGAACATCATTCCCACCCATCGCGCGGGCCAGATCGTCACCGACGCCGGCCTCGCCAATGATCCCACCGGCCGCTGGGCACTCGTCGATCCGCTCAGCTATGCGTCCAAGGTTTCGCCGGACATCCACATCCTCGGCGACTCGCAGGGCACCGGGCAACCGAAGTCCGGCCACATGGCAAATTCGCAGGCGAAAGTGTGCGCCGATGCCATCATCCGCGCCTTCAATGGTGAAGCCCCGGACCCGGCGCCCGTGACCAGTTCGGCGTGCTTCAGCCCGATCACATCCAGCAAGGCAGCGTGGCTCACCGCGTCCTTCCAATACGACCCGGTCACGAAAGCGATGAAGCGCGTCGAGGCGTCGTTCGCGGAGGCGGCTCAACCCACCAGCGACGGCATGCAGCAGATGTATCAATGGGCCGATAACATCTTCGCTGATTCGTTCTCCTAAGTCCGCGCCGCCGCCCACCGCCGCCATCGTTCCTCCCGAATGAGCGGCGGTGGGACCATCATCGACGCGACCGGTCCGGACACCATTTGCCGCCTCATGCATGCATAGATGAGAACTCGGGAATCTGAATTGAACCGCATTGTATGCGGTCCGGACGGATTGAGCGACTCAGCGCAGCGCGGCTTGTTTGGGAAACTCTGATTTCTGCGATCCTGTCTGCTGCCTGCTGCCGGGTCCGGGGCAGTCGGGGTGTGGATGGGACCGAAGATGGCGCCGCAGGATTTTCATTCTTCTAGGCCTCACGGTGATAGTGAAGACCACTATATCGAAGCAGCGCCAAAAACTTCGCATTTCTGGCGAACGACTGCTCGAAACATCCCCCGCGCTGCGGGTCATCCTCTGCGCCCAGTTGACACCGCGAAGCGGTGCAGCGTGGTGTTACTCCCGTTTGGCGACATACTCAGCCGCATAGGAAAAGAGGATCTTCTGCTCTTCGAGTGATAGCTCGGTAAACGGCACCTTGCCCGCGTAATAATAGATCTCCACGATGGTGAAATCCGGCCATGGTTGTTTGTCCGCGCAGAAATCGAGGACGGCCGAGGCTCTCTGCTCTTTGGTCTTGCCTAGTTCCTTGGCCGCCGCGCGACTTTCGACGCCGCTCCCCTCGTCGGCGGCAATGTAGGTTAGCACTCCATCGTCGGTGTAAATTTTCACCATGCTTCCGCGCGGAAGCCAATCGGGGACGGCGAGCGTTCCCGCTCTCGCTTTCGTGGCGTAGAGGAGTCCGATTTTTTCATCGGATTTCGCGTTCGTGGAATTCGCGTCTGCTGCCGTTTTATCCTTTCTGTAGGTTGTGGCCCGGACCAAGCGCTTTTCCGGAGCTGACCAGAAAGCCTTACCCACTCTTGCCACGAGCTTCTCAAGATTCTCCTTGGGCGTTTCCGCAAATGCAGACGGTGCGCAAAGCGCGATCATCATCAAAACAAAACGTAGCTTCATAATGCTCTGGAATTTGCCACATGATTAAGCGCTTCCTACGCCACCCTTCGCAATGGCGGCGCGGGACATCACGTGATGAGCGGTTTTACCGCCAGACGATTAAAGCTTACCCAACAATATCAGGATGATCAGGATGATGACCACCAAACCCAATCCGCCGGTCGGGCCGTAACCCCAACTCCTGCTGTGAGGCCAAGTGGGAAGGGCGCCGATCAAAATGAGAATGAGCACGATGAGAAGAATGGTTCCTAGAGACATATGTTCCTTTCGATGGAGGTGTTTTAATTGACGCTGAATCTTCACTCCGGCGCACGGGGCGCGCTACACCCATATTGCCAAAAATCGGGCGTTTGTTGCGGCTCCCGGAATGATGGCCGGGGGCCTGTCGCGAGGGCTCAAACGCCGATCAAAGAAGACGCTCCGGAGCCGAAAACGAAAAGGTAGGAGGGTTAGCCGCGCTTGCTAAAACGTGGCACAAAAGCTAAAACGAGCCCTTCATGGACGGCGGACGAAAGCCAAGCAAAAGAGACCCACTGCCCCGGAGTCGCTCCGCGCCGGTGATCGAGCGCGCACCGATGCCGATCGTCGAGGTGCAGGGTAGCGCGCACATCGTGTCCCATGTGAATCCCGCCTTTTGCCGCCTACTGGGGAAAACCAAAGAGGAACTCCTCGGGAAACCCTTCGCCGAAATCGTGCAGGACGGAGGCGGCTGCGTGCCGATTCTGGATCGGGTTTACCATACTGGAGAAGCCGCAACCCACGTGCAGCAGGACGCCTCCGACCCCGCTTTGGAGGCGTGGCTGTATGCGATGTGGCCGGCGCTGGATGCGAACGAACGTCCCGAAGGAGTGATTATCCAACTGGCGAAGGGTGCTCGTTTCCGTCACGACGCCGCTGCGGTAAACGAGGCGTTGCTGATCTCCGGGCTGCGCCAGCATGAACTCACGGAAGCGGCGGTAAAGTTGAACGCGCAACTGCGCGCGGAAATCGCCGAGCGCAAGCTGGCTGAACAAAAATTTCGCGATCTTTTGGAATCCGCTCCGGATGCCATCTTAATCACGAACCAAGCGGGGCAGATCACGCTGATCAACACCCAAACAGAAAAGCTTTTCGGTTATGCCCGCAACGAACTCGTTGGGAAACCCGTTGAAATTCTCATCCCGAAGCATTCCCGCGAAAATCATCCCGGCCACCGCCACGATTTCCTCGCCGCTCCCGGGACGCGGCCCATGGGAGCTGGCCGGGAGCTTTTGGCTTTACGAAAAGACGGCACCGAATTTCCGGCGGAGATCAGCCTAAGCCCGTTGGAAACTCCGGATGGATTGCTGATCATCGCCGCGGTTCGCGACGTGACCGAGCGCAACCGCACCGAGAAGGCGCTGCGAGTGGCGATGGCGGAAATCGAGCGCGGCTCGCGCGCCAAG
>JBBQYR010000055.1:0-27415 GCA_038208565.1 Chthoniobacterales bacterium | reverse complement strand
AATGTAGATGTGGCGTCGCTCGATCCGAAGGTCGGCGCGGGTTACGCGGCGCGGGCGCAGGGGATGACGACGGCGGATTTCCTGCTGAATATCATCCCGACGAGTTTCTTCGACGCCTTCGCCAAGGGCGATCTGCTGCAGGTGCTGCTGGTCTCGGTGCTCACGGCGGCGGGCATCGCGAGCCTCGGCGAACACGGGCGGCCGGTCTTGCAGTGGATCGATCGCGGGGGGCAGATCTTCTTCGGGATCATGAATATCGTGGTGAAGCTGGCGCCGATCGGGGCCTTTGGTGCGATGGCTTTTACCGTGGGGAATTACGGCCTCGGCGCGCTGGGGAATCTGCTCCAGCTCATGCTGGGCTTTTACCTGACGTCGGCGTTTTTCGTCTTCGTGGTGCTCGGCCTCATCGCACGCTACGCGGGGTTTTCGATCGTGCGCTTCCTTTTCTACATCAAGGAGGAGCTGCTGCTGGTGCTGGGGACGAGCAGCTCGGAGACGGCGCTGCCGGGGATGCTGCGCAAGATGAACGGCCTCGGCTGCGCCAGGAGCACGGTGGGGCTGGTCATCCCGACGGGCTACAGCTTCAACCTGGATGGGACGAATATCTACATGACGATGGCCGCGGTCTTCCTCGCGCAGGCCACGAATACGCCGCTCGGCATCGGCCAGCAGATCTCGCTGCTGCTTGTGGCGATGATTTCCTCGAAGGGCGCGAGCGGGGTGACGGGCGCGGGCTTCGTGACGCTGGCGGCGACGCTGGCCGCGGTGCCGGGGATCCCGATCGAGTCGCTGGCGCTGATCGTGGGCATCGACCGCTTCATGAGCGAGTGCCGGGCGATCACGAACCTGATCGGCAATGGCGTGGCCACGGTTTTCGTGAGCCGCTGGGAGAACGAGGTGACGCCGGAGGCGCTCAGGGAGCGGATGCGGGAGGGTTATCAGCCGGAGGTGAATGCGGCGCCGGGCCCCGAGGGCGTGGCGTGGCGTGAGTGGAGTTCGGAGAAGGAGCCACGGATAAACACGGATTTGCACGGATGAAGCAGGAGCAGCTTCTCGGGATTCGCGTTTCATCGGTGTTCACCCGTGGCTAAATCCGTCTCCCGCCGCACCGGAAGTTCGCGGCTTGGCAGGCGGGAAGCGTAAAAATTCCTTTCACCTCTGGGCCGCCGATGCTAGCTCAGACGCGCCTTGGCACGCGCCCTGCGCTTCTTTCTGCCCACCCCTATGGCCGACATCAAATTCTACTGCCCCGAATGCCGGCAAAAAATAGCCGTGGATGGCAGCGCGTCGGGGATGCAGGTGGACTGCCCGAACTGTCGCAGCTCGCTCATCATCCCGGAGTTCTCCGAGGGCGAGGTCCAGATGATGGTGCGGCGGCGCCTGGCGGTGGCGAGCGGGGCGGCGGATAGCGCCTACGAGGAGCTGGAGCACAAGCAGAAGGAACTCGCGGCGGCGCTCGATGAAGCGGCCCGGTGGCGCGCGGATACGGAGCGTTCGCGGGCGGAACTCGTCAAGCTGCGGGACGACCTCGCGGCGACGCAAAAAGAACGCGATGGCCTGCGCGCCGGCGGGCAGGATCAATCGCGCTTCCAGCAGGATCTCGAGCAGCTTCGCAGTGAACTGGCCAAGACCGAAGCCGAGCGCGATACCTTCCGTTCGGTCGCCCAGCGGACTAAGGAAGATCTGCGGCAGCTCGCCGAGAAGTCGCGGGGAGAAAACGGCCCGCTCGGGCCGGGGCACAGCGTTTTGCAGGAAAAGCTCATCGCCGGAGAGCGCGAACGCGCGGAACTGCGGGCCAAGCTGGCCGATGTGCAGGCCACCCGTCCGCTGGTCGATGATGTTCAGGGGCAGGTCGATCGTTTGCAGGATCAGCTCAAGACCCTGACCACGGAGCGCGACAGCCTGCGGATCAATGTCGGCCACGCGGAGAATGAGCTGCTGACGCTGCGTGGCGAGACGACGACGTTGCGCGAGGAACTGAGCGGTGAGCGCAACCGGCTCGCCGAATCCGTGACCAACCTCACGAACCGCGAACAGGAAATTTCCGGTCTCCAACAGCAGCTCGATAAAGCGCAAGTTGCCGCTGCCGAGCTGACGACGGCGAAAGACGAAGCGGCCCGGCTGCGCGATGAAGTGCAGGCCGTGACCGGCGAGCGCGACACGGCGCGCGGCGAGCTGGCCGAGCGGCAGACGGATTTGGGCCGGACTGACGAGACGCTCGCCCATCTGCGCCGCGAAACGGAAGGCGTGCAGCGTGAGCTCGGCGAAGCGCGGCAGCAGCACGAGCAAATCACGCGGGAGCGGGACGAGGCGCGCCAGCAACTGGCTGATCGCGAGGAGGCGCTGCGCACGGCGTCGCTGACGATGCAGGCCGCCAAGAATGAATTTGACCGCACCAAGCAGGAAGCCGTGGAAGGCGCCGCCGAGCGCGAGAGTCTGAAGTCGGAACTCGCCGAGGCCGCGGAGGAGGTGAAGGAACTCCAGCAGCGCGTGGATGGCCTGCTCGACGACCTGCATCGCCGCGAGAGCGATCTCCAGCAGACGCAGGAAAAGCTGCAGGCACTGACCACTGAGCGCGAGCAACTTTCCCAACAGCTCGCCGCCAAGGAAACGGAACTCGGCGAAGCGCGGCAGAAAGCCGACGACGGTCGCCGCGAGACCGAAGAGGAGCGGAACCGGCAGCTCGCGCAAAAGGATGCGGAGTTGGGCGAGGCGCATCGGCAGCTCGAGGACTCCCGTCGCGAGTCGGAAAACCATCGGCAGCAGGCCCTCACCGAGAAGGAGAACGAAATCGAGTTGCTCCACCAAAAGATCGACCACCTGCATCACGACCTCGAAAGCCAACGCAAGCTCAGCGAAGAATCGGGTGGAATTCACGACCGCCTCAAGGCCGAGATCATCGAAACGCGCGGGCTGAAAGTGGAGTCCGACCGCCGCGTGGCCTCGCTCATCGCGGAATTGCAGCGCGCACAAAAGGACGCGGGCGACCTGCGCTTGAACTGGCAGACCGGCCGGAGCGACCGCGAGCAGTTGGTGGACAAACTTTCGATCAAGGAGACGGAGATTCGCACGCTGGAGGCGCAACTGGAGCAGCAACGGGAGCTGGAAAAATCCCTGCGCGCCAAGACCGAGGACGCGGTGAAGGGGATGGTCGCGGCCCAGGAAAAAAGCCAGACGCTCGGGGCCGAGACGGATCGCCTTTCCGCCCAACTCGCGAAAGTGAACACCGATCTCGGCGTGGCCATGGAGCAGCTCCGGCAGACCCGCCAGGAACGTGAAGCGATGAAGTCGAGCGTCGGCTCGACGCAGATCGAACTGGAGCAGGGGCTGGATCAAATGCACGCCCTCGAGTCCGAGCGCGACGCGCTAAAGACGGAACTCGAAGCGGTGAAGGCGGGATTGGAGCGCGCCAAGCAGCACGTGAATGTGCTCCAGCAGCGCCGCGACCAGATGCGCGACGAGATCGCCAAGCTCAAGGTGCAACTCGGCCAGGCGCCGGATGCGATGAGCTGATTTAATTTGCAACGCCCGCCTCCGGGGCGTGTCTCACGAGCTGCTCAATGCCGACCGAACCCACGGGCCGCCGCCCGCTTAAGACCCGCGACTGGCCGTTTTTCAAGGGCCTCGCCGCCAAGCTGGCGCGCCTCGGTGCGACGCCCAACGGAATCTCTTTCGCGAGCATTGTCTTCGGCTGCGGCGCCGGCGTGGCTCTCGCGGCGACTTCGCATCTCGATGGTTGGGCTCTGCGCTGCGGATGGTTGGCCGCGGCGGTGTTCATTCAGCTTCGGCTGATCGCCAATCTGCTCGACGGCATGGTCGCTGTGGAAGGCGGCAAAGGCGGGCCGACCGGTGAGTTGTGGAACGAAGCGCCCGATCGGATTTCGGACGCGGCGATCTTCATCGGTGCGGGTTTCGCGATGGGCAGCGATCCTCTCCTGGGCATGAGCGCGGCGCTCGTCGCCGTGTTCGTCGCGTACGTTCGGGCGCTGGGAGCGAGCGTCGGCGCAGGCCAGATTTTCCTCGGGCCCATGGCCAAGCCGCACCGGATGGCGGTCATGACGTTCGCCTGCGTGCTGCTCGCGATATTTCCCCGGACCTCGAGTGTGCCCATCGACACGCGGTCGGTGGACCTCGAACTCCACGACACTTACTACGTGATCTCCGGCCTTGAATTGTCATTCACGATTCTCCCGTTCGCGCTCTCGATAGTCATCGCGGGCGGGGTGATTACGTCCATCCGGAGGTTTCGTCGCATCGCCGCATTCCTCCGCCAAACCAAGTCCTGATCATGTTCGGCCTGCACCCCGTCGCTTTTTGGATCACCGTCGGCATCGTCGCGGTGCTGGCCATCACGCCGCTGATTTTCCTCGCGCTGGGGAAAGCGGGGAAGCTTTCCGCGAAGCTGCACGAGGATCTTTGGACGCGTTACAAATCGTGGCTCTTCCTCGCGCCGCTGATGATCGCGCCACTGCTCATCCATCGGCTCACGGCGATCCTCGGCGTCGGAGTTTTATCGCTCCTGTGTTACCGCGAGTTTGCCCGCGCGACCGGGCTCTTCCGGCACCGAGCAATCAGCGCCGTGGTCGCGCTCGGGATCCTGCTCGTGACCTTTGCTGCTGCGGACCACTGGTATGGTTTCTTCGTCGCGCTGAGTTCGCTGACCATCTCGCTGCTCGTCATCGTGGCGCTCTTCGCCGATCAGCCGAGAGGCTACATCCAGCGCGTCGCGCTCGGGGTGCTTTCGTTTTCGTTTTTTGGGGTGTGCCTCGGCCATTACGGCTACTTCGCCAATGACAAAGCCGGGCAGGCTTTCCTCCTCGCCATCCTGCTCTGCGTGGAGCTCAACGACGTCTTCGCCTATTGCACCGGCAAGCTTTTCGGCCGTCGCAAGCTCGCGCCCAATACCAGCCCGAACAAGACAATCGGCGGCGCCATCGGCGCGGCAATCCTGACCTCCGCGCTCTTCGCTGCGCTCGTCCACCCAATCGTCGCAGGCACCGCGCTCGATCGACACTGGCACCTCGCCGCGCTCGGGCTGCTGCTTTCGCTCACCGGACAATTCGGCGACCTCGTGATGTCGAGCATCAAGCGCGACCTCGGCGTAAAGGATCTCGGCGCGAGCATCCCCGGCCACGGTGGTTTGCTTGATCGTTTCGACAGTCTGATCTTCGTCGGTCCGGCGATGTTTCACTACATCGGCTATTTCCTCGGCGTCGGGCTTGATCAACCCGTGCGCGTCTTCACCGGCCACTGATGGAGGACTGGCAATACAAGCCCGCGGGCGATTTCGGCCTGAAGCCGGAGGAAAGCCTGCGCAGTCTGCGGCGGGAAGCGGGGCTCGTCGCCGGGCTCACGCAAACCGGCTGGCGGTTGCTCGTGAAGACGTATCTGCGCGGCTATCACCGGCTCCGGGTGGAAGGTCGCGAGCACCTGCCGAAGCAGGCGCCGTTCGTGATGGTGGCGAATCACGCGAGCCATCTCGATGCGCTCACGCTGGCCTCGGCACTGCCATGGAAGCTTCGCCAATCGGTGTTCCCGATTGCCGCCGGCGATGTGTTTTTCGAAACGCCGGCGGTCGCGCTATTCTCCGCGATGATGCTGAACGCGCTGCCGATGTGGCGGAAAAGTTGCGGCCCGCACGCCATGCAGCAGTTGCGCGAGCGGCTCATCGGCGAACCGGCGATTTACGTGCTCTTTCCCGAAGGCACACGGACGCGCGACGGGCAACTCGGTCGGTTCAAACCGGGCATCGGCATGCTCGTCGCCGCGGCGGATGTCCCGGTCGTGCCGTGTTACCTCGACGGCGCTTTTACCGCTTGTCCACCGGATGGAAAGATCCCGCGCCCGCTGCCGCTGCGCCTGCGGATCGGTGCGCCGCTCCGGTTTGCAGATCTGAAAAATGAGCGCGCCGGCTGGCAGGAAATCGCCGCCCAACTCGAAGCGGCCGTCGGCGCCCTGCGCGACGCTCCTTAATCCGCTTTCGGCCCCGCCGCGGGCTTTTGGCGAAAATTCCCGAGCAACCCACTGACCAGCAACCCAACACCCGTGCCGACGATGGCCCCGAATGGACCGAAAAAGACCGCAGCCACGACTACGCGGGTGATCTTCGCCTTAGCCGGTGGTGGGGTGAGCGCGGGCACGGTTTCGACCTGCGTCGCCGGGATCGGGATCGGTAGGGCGTGCGTCTCCCGGCCATACGGTCCGAGCACGGTGAAAAGCATGTAGATCTCCGCGAGGATGAATCCGGCGATGGCAAAAGGTTTGGCGAGGTTGCGGCCCGGCATGAAAGGCACTAGAAGCTGTGGGCGTATCTCTGTCGAGGCACCGCCCAAAGAAAATTTCGGGCATTGGGCAAAGATCGTGCTATTTCATAACTAGTAGAATTACTATGAAGACTATCCTTTCCGCTCTCCCGTCGTTCGCCATTGCCGGCGTGGCGCTTTTCCTTTCCGGATGCGCCAGCATGAAAGTCACCCACGTCCCACCGGGCGAATCGCTCAATGTCGCTCTCGCCAAAAAGCCCGATCTCGTGCGCCTGCCCGCGCCGGAGCCGAGCCTGCTAGCCCCGGCCAGCTATGGTGCCGTGGAGCCCGAACTGCCCGGCAGTAGCACCGTGGAGCGCGTCGCGGAAGCCTTTTCGAGGGGTGAATTCTGCTTATCCGCCGGGAAGGATGCCGAAGCGATTTCGGCTTTCGAGGAGGTCGTGAAGATCGACCCGACTTTCACCGAGGGCTGGCAGCATCTGGCCATGCTTTACGAAAAGACGGGGGACTCAAAGAAGGCGATGCAGGCCTTCCGCCACGCCAAGAAGGTGGCGGCACACTAAAGCTCCCGCAGCGCCCGCTCAACTGCGGCGGGCAGGGGAAGAGCCCCATCGCCGCCGAGCGCGCGGTCGAGGTCTTCGAGTTTGTGGATGAGGTCCACGACTTCCCGCCGGGCGTAAGGTCCACCCGCCGCCGCGCAAAAGTGCGTGCGGCATCCAAACGGGCGCCCGTCGTAGATCCGGCACTTGCCCGTCGAGCGATCCAAGAGCGGACAAGCGCCATCGGGACTCTCCGGCAACTTCGTGCGCCCTGCTGCTCGCCACGCTTTCGCCGCGGCGAACGCCTCGCCCTTCGTGAGAAAAGGCGTGCGCCCCGTGAGTCGGAACTGGCAGCACTCGGTGCGGCTGATGCACGACCGCTCGATGGGACGCACCGCCAGCTCGCGGTAAATCTGCTGCACCGACTCGATCGCTGCGGCCTTGGTGAGCGGCGATTGGCGGCGCTTCATGTGAATTGCCCCGCGGCATGACCCGACGCCCAGGCCCATTGGAAATTGTAGCCGCCCAGCCAGCCGGTCACGTCCACGACTTCGCCGATGAAAAAAAGCCCCGGCACGCGCCGCGCTTCCATCGTCTTTGAGGAAAGCTCGCGCGTATCGACGCCGCCGAGCGTGACCTCTGCTTTCGGATAGCCTTCCGTGCCGGAGAAATGCAACGGCCACGCCTCGAGCATCGTCGCGAGCGTTGCCAGTTCCTGCGCTTTGTAGTGCGGCAGCGATTTCGCCGGAGTGTGCCGCGCGCACCACGCCTCGGCGAAACGCTTCGGCCATTCACGACTGAGCAGCGAAAGCGCGTCGGTGGATTCGCGCCGGGCGTTGGCGACCCAATCGACCGCCTGCCTTCCGGGCAGGAGATCGAACTCCACGGTGCGGTCCTCGCGCCAGAACGAGGAGATTTGCAGGATCGCCGGGCCGCTCAATCCGCGGTGGGTGAAGAGCAGGTTTTCCTCAAAGGTCGTCCCGTCGCAGCGGGCGCGGACCGGCACGGACAGCCCGCTCAATTCCCCGAGCGCGGAATCGCCTCCGGAGAAGGTGAAGGGAACAAGGCCGGGCCGGATTTCCGTGAGCTTGAGCTCGAACTGCTTCGCGATGCGATAGCCGAGGTCGCTGGCCCCGAGCTTGGCGAAGGATAATCCGCCACACGCCACGACCAGCGCCGCGGATTCGAGCGGCCCGGTGTTCGTGCTCACGACGAAGCGCGCCGGCTTGCGCACCTCGGCGACGCGACAGTTCACGCGAATCTCCACGCTCGCCGCCGCGCATTCCGCGAGCAGCAGGTCGATGATCGCCCGCGAACTCGTATCGCAGAATTGCTGGCCGAGCTTTTTCTCGTGATACCGCACGCCGTGCTTTTCCACGAGCGCCACGAAATCCCACGGCGTGTAGCGGGCGAGCGCGGATTTGCAGAAGTCGGGATTGTTCGAAAGATAATTTCCCGGGCCGGCGCCGAGATTGGTGAAGTTGCAGCGCCCGCCGCCGCTGATCGCGATCTTTTTGCCGACGCGCTCGTTGTGTTCCAGCACGAGCACGCGCCGCCCGCGCTTTCCGGCTTCGATGGCGCACATCAGGCCCGCCGCGCCTGCTCCGATCACGATCACATCCCAGTCGTTCACTCGGGCAGGAGATGGAGTTGCGGCGGTTGGTCGGGGTGCCAGGGATTGCGCTCGAAGTCGGACGCGACGACCTCCGCCGCGTGCTGCTCGCAAAGGAGGAGCAGCGCGGCGACATCGAGCTGCAGATGGCGCGGGGCGTATGGGATGAGATGGGTCACGCCCAGATGAAAGAGCCGCACCGCGGGCCGCAGGCGGCGGCCATGCTTGTGGTGCCCCGGATGCAGGAACTGCTTTTGCAAATGCACGAAGGCGCCCGCGACCTGAATGAGCCCCTTGAAGAACCGGTAGTTTTCATCCCGGCGCTCCAGCCAGAGATTCTCGAGCACGTCATGCGCCTCGTAATACTGGCCGAGATTGAAGCACGTGAAATAGCCCTGATAGCGCGGATCGAGGGCCAGCTTCGGGTCCGCACCGAGCTGTTGCACCAAGGCCGAAATACGTTCGTTTTTTTTCATCGCACGGGCGGAGCGGCGAAACTATTCTGCGCGGCCTTGTGCGTAGCAAGCAGCGTTTGATTTTCATGGTGCCCAAATCGGGCACGCCGCAATGACTCCCGGCGTGTTCGGTCTGATCGCGCTGGCGCTGCTCCTGCTCGCCGCCTCCGCCCTCTTCTCGGCGATCGAGACCGCGCTCTTCTCGCTCCAGCCGCTGCACATCGAGCGGCTGAAAAAACGCCGGGCCAGCTTTGCCGACGCCCTCGCTTCGCTGCTCGAGAATCCGCGCCGTCTGCTCAGCGTCATCCTGCTTTGCGACACGCTGGCGAATTTCCCCCTCATCATCGTCTGCCTCTACCTCCTGCGCGATGTCGCGGCGGTGCATGTGCCGTTCTGGGCCGCGGCGCTGATCATTTTCGCGCTCATCGTTTTCGTCTGCGATCTCCTGCCCAAGCTCGCCGCGCTCGCCGATCCGTACCGTTTCGCCAAGCTCGGCGTCCGGGTGCTCGCGCCGCTCATGCGCATCCTCGATCCCGTGGCGCGGCTCCTCCAGCGAATCAGCGAGCGGGTGGCCGAGATCGTCACGCCGACGAGTTTGAAGACCGGCCACATCCTCAGCGAAGAGGAGCTCGGGACGCTCGTGGAACTCAGCACCCAGGAAGGTGCGCTCCACGAAACCGAGAGCGAGATGATCCACGAGATCATCAAGCTCGGCGACAAAACGGCCAAGGATTGCATGACCCCGCGGGTCGATGCCTTCGCGCTGCCCGACGATCTGACGAACGACGAAATCCTGCCCAAGCTGCGCGCCCGGCGCTATCGCCGCGTGCCGATCTACGGCGCCACGCCGGACGACATCCTCGGCGTGCTCGACGCGCACGACTTCCTCTTCAATCCCGACACGCACTACACCGAGCGCCTCGTCGCGCCGTCGTATGTGCCCGAGACGATGAAGGCGATCGATCTGTTGCGGAGCTTTCTCAATCATCCGCAAGGCCTCGCCATCGTCGTCGATGAATTTGGGGGGACCGAGGGCATCGTCACGCTGGCCGACATCGTGGAAGAGATCATCAGCGATGCCGTGCCGCTGGCCGAGCAGGAGCTTTACATCGAATCGATCGGCGACGGGCGGCTCATCGTGAACGGCAGCGCGCGGCTGGAGGACATCAATGAGCTGCTCGGCACGGCGCTGGAAGAGGAGGGGATCGATACGATCGGCGGGCTCATCTTCAATCGCCTCGGCGCACTGCCCCGGCCCGGCACGCAGATGAAACTCGAGGACGTAACGCTGACCGTGCGACGGACTTCGCGGAAGCGCATCGAGGAAGTGATGGTCGTCCATGAAAGCTCCCGCGAGCCGGAAAAGGAGGAGGCGCCATGATCTGGCTCGCCGTCGCCGCCTGCCTGCTCGTGGCCTTTATGTTCTCGGGCATCGAAGCCGGTTTGCTCTCGATGAATCGGGTGCGCCTCAAGCACCGGCTGAAACATCGCGACCGCGCCGCCATCGTGCTCAATCGGCTGCTCGAACAGCCGGAGCGCCTACTTGTCACCGTTCTCGTCGTCACGAACCTGACGAACATCTTCGCCATGACCCTGGCCACGCAAGAGCTCGTCGCGCGTCTCGGGACGACGGGATACCTCGCCGCCTTTGGCATCTTTCTCCCGGTCTATCTCTTCGCCGTGGAACTGCTGCCGAAATCCCTCTTCCGCCGCTTCCCGTATCGCGCCGTGGCCGCCTTGTGCGGGCCACTGCGCCTGGCGGATTCGCTCCTCGCGCCGCTGCACTTCGTCGGCTCGCGGGCAGCGCAGGCGTTCTTTGGTGGGCGGAGCGCGGGGCGGCAGAAGATCTTCGTCGCCCGCGAGGATTTCAAATACCTGACCATCGAGAGCGAGAAGCAGGGGACGCTCGGCAAGGACGAGCGGCAGATGATTCACAACGTCGTCGATTTCCGCGCCGTGAAAGCGACCGACGTGATGCTGCCGCTGGCCAATGTGCAGACCATCCCGGCGCAAGCCCCGACGCAGGAACTCATCGACCGCACCCGCCAATCGAACATCGACCGCTGGCCCGTGGTCCGCGAAAGCGGCGAAGTCGTCGGCCTGGTTAATGCCCTCGACGTGGCCATGGACGCGAAGTGCCGCCCGACGGTCGAGGAATACCAGCGCCGCATCGTGAAGGTGAACGCCAACGAACCCGCGCACAGTATTCTCCGGAAGATGCGCGCCGCCCGCGTGCGCATGGCTGTGGTGCTCGATCCGCAGGGCCTGCAGCTCGGCATCGTGACTTGGGAAGACCTCATCCGCCGCCTCGTCACCGTGGCTGTGGCCTGAGCCTCTTCCGCTCAAAGGCACGCGCCAAAATTGAGCAGGGACTTGCCCCTCCGGGTGAGTGCTCTTATTCTCCGCCGCTTTATGTCGTCCGATCCTACATCGCTCTACTCGCGCAAGAATCCGTTCCCCGCCTTGCATCCCGTCAATCGCAAGCTCTCCGGGGAAGGTTCCGGGAAGGACACGCGGCACCACGAGATCTCGCTCGCGGGTTCCGGCCTGCACTACGAAGTCGGCGATTCGCTCGGACTTTTTGCCACGAATGATCCGGCGCTCGTACAGGAGATCATCACCGCCATCGGAGCGACCGGCGACGAAAGTGTGCCCGGGTCCGATGGTCAGCCGAAGAGCCTGCGCGCAGCGTTGACCAGCGATTACATCATCACCCAGCCGAGCAAGGAATTCCTCAAAGCAATCACGGAAAAGGCCGGCCCGGCGCTCGCCGATCTGCGCGACCTCCAGAACGATCCCGCGCAGAAGAAGGCGCTCGAAGACTATTTGTGGGGCCTGGAGTTCATCGATTTCCTCAACGCGCATCACACCGTGGCGTGGGGCGTCGAGGAGTTCGTGAAGACTCTGCGCAAGCTGCAGCCGCGCCTTTACTCCATCGCTTCGTCGCTCAAGGCGAATCCCGAATCCGTGCATCTCACCGTTGCGACGGTGCGCTACGAGAGTCACGGGCGGAAGCGCCAGGGCGTCGCCTCGACCTTCCTCGCTCAGCGCTGGGAAAGCGGCTCGACGGCGGGCGTGTTTGTCCACACGGCCAAACACTTCCGGCTCCCCGAGAATCTCGATACGCCCGTCATTATGGTCGGCCCCGGCACCGGCGTGGCGCCGTTCCGCGCCTTCCTGCAGGAGCGAAAAGCGACCGGCGCGAAAGGGAAGAATTGGCTTTTCTTCGGCGAGCAGACCCGCGCCAAGGACTACCTCTACGAGGAGGAACTGGCCGCGCTCCAAGCCGACGGCACGCTCTCGCGACTCGATGTGGCCTTCTCCCGCGATCAGGCGCAGAAGATCTACGTGCAGGACAAGATGCGCGAAGCCGGCGCCGAGTTCTGGGCCTGGCTCGAAGCGGGCGCACACTTCTTCATCTGCGGCGACGGCGCCCGCATGGCCAAGGACGTGGACACCGAACTACACAAGATCGCCGAGACGCATGGCGGCAAGACGCCCGAAGAGGCGGCTGCCTATGTCGAGGCGATGAAGAAGGAGAAGCGTTACAAGAAGGACGTGTATTGATCGGCGTCAGCCGACGTTACAGTCGCACTTTCCTCTCTCTTTGAATGAGCCACGGATGAACCCGGATCTTCACGGATGCTCCGACCACGGGAACTCCATCCGTGTTCCATCCGTGTCAATCCGTGGCTAACTTTTCCCCGCTCCCGCACACCCCGCCATTCTCATGTCTTCTCAATTCGGCCACGCCTTCCGCATCTCCACCTGGGGCGAATCCCACGGGGGCGGCGTCGGCGTCGTCATCGATGGCGTTCCGCCACGCCTCCCACTCACCGAAGCCGACATCCAGCGCGATCTCGACCGGCGGCGTCCGGGGCAAAGCGAGATCGTCACCCCACGCGACGAGGCGGACCAGTGCAAGATCCTCTCCGGCGTCTTCGAGGGGCTGACCCTCGGCACGCCGATCGCAATCAATATCACTAACAAGGACGCGCGGCCCGAGAGCTACCGCGAGATGGAGACGGCCTTCCGCCCGTCGCACGCCGACTACACCTATCAGGCCAAATACGGCATCCGCAATTGGCAGGGCGGGGGACGGGCCTCGGCGCGTGAGACCATCGGGCGCGTGGCTGCTGCGGCAGTAGCCAAGAAGGTCCTCGCGCAACTCGCGCCCGGACTGGAGATCGTCGCCTACGTGAAGACCATCCATTCCCTCACCGCTGACGTGAACCCCGAGACGGTGACCTTCGAGCAGGTCGAGGCAAACATCGTGCGCTGCCCCGATGCGCCGATGGCCGAGCGGATGATTGAGTTTATTAAGGCGGTGCGCAGCGAGGGCGACAGCATCGGCGGGACCATCGAATGCACCATCCGCGGCACGCCCGCGGGTTGGGGCGAGCCGGTCTTCGACAAGCTGGAGGCTGAGCTGGCCAAGGGCATGATGAGCCTCCCGGCGACCAAGGGCTTCGAGATCGGCAGTGGCTTCGCGGGCACCAGGCTGCGCGGCTCCGAGCACAACGACGCCTTTGTCATGGAAGCCGGCAAGGTCCGCACCACGACCAACCTCTCCGGCGGAATCCAGGGCGGCATCAGCAACGGCGAGCCCATCTTTTTCCGCGTCGCCTTCAAGCCGACCGCGACCATCTTCAAGCCGCAGCAGACCGTAACGACCACGGGTGAAGCCACCGAGCTGAAGGCCCGCGGCCGTCATGACGCCTGCGTGCTCCCGCGTGCCGTGCCGATGGTGGAAGCGATGGCGGCCCTAGTATTAGCCGACCACGCCCTGCGCCAGCGCGGGCAGGTGGGTTGACCGGAGGGAAGCGCTCCGGCGCGTCCCACCGTCATCCTGAGCTTGCGAAGGACCTCTGACTTCTGCCTTACCTCACTCGCCGCGCTTTGTCTGGCATCCACATACCGGATGGCGGAGCGAGATTAGAGGTTCTTCGCAAGCTCAGAATGACGGGAAGGGGGAGCGCGCACCTTTGCGCAGCGCGAGGCTAGTCTCAGAACGTCGCCTTCAAACCGACCTGCACGCCGGCGCCGCCGAGGGGGGCGATGTCCTTGATGAAGCTTGTGCTCAGGCGGGCTTCTTCATTGGTCAGGTTCACCCCGCGCACGTAGGCGTCCCAGGTGATGGGGCCGCTGGTCAGGCGGTAGCTCGCGCTCGCGTTCACCAGGAAGTAGCTGTCCGTCGGTAGCTCGAAGTCGCTCACGCGATTCTGCCGCGCGGCATACACGCCCTCCACGCGGGCGCCGAAGCGGCCATACGTGTAAGCCAGCGCCACACTCCCACGGAAGGGCGGGATGCGCGGGATGGCATCGCCGCTGATCGTATCCCGCGCGCGCACGTAGTCGGCCTTGAGTTCCAGATCCAGCCCGTGCGGTTGGGAAAAGGGGGCAGTGTTAGTGATCGTCTTGTCGCCCGCACCGGCCGGGCCCATTGCTCCGGCGACAGGCTCCAGTAGATGAATCGTCGCCTCGAACTCCCCGCCGAAGAACTCCGCATCCGTCGCTCGGAAGGCATACACCGGCAGGTCGTCTGCGACTTCGCCCGTGTTAAATTCCCCGATGAAGTCGCGGAAGCGCGTGTAGAAGAAGGTCAGCGCGCCCGTCACCCGGCCGCTCTTTTTGCGGAAGCTCAGGTCCAGGCCGAGCGCCCGCTCCTTCCCGAGGTCCGCGTTGCCGACTTCAAAGGCGTTCGTGGCCACGTGTGGACCATTGGCGAAGAGTTCCTGATAGGTCGGCGCCCGCTCGCTGTAGTTGCCCGATAGCGCCACCGCGTAGTCGTCTGTCGGCGTCCAGATCACGCCCAGCGAGCCGCTCACGTCGTCAAAGGCACGCTCCCGGCCGGGGCCGAAGCCGGGGGCGCTGCTCGACGCCACGGAGATGTGATCGTAGCGGGCGCCGCCCTGTACCTTCACCGGACCGAGGGCCAGTTCCTCGAAGAGGAACGCCGAATACGATTCCGTCTCCACCGGGGGGAGAAAGGCCTCCGCGCCATTCGCGCTGAAGCCGCTCTTCTCCGTCTGAAACCCGAGCGCTCCCTCGAGCGGCCCGAGCCGGGCGTGCTGGATCTCCAGCCGCCCATCGTAGCCTTCATTCTCGAAGACCGTGCCGACTGCCGCGCCCTCAAACTCGGTGTGCTCGTAGTCCGAATAACCGAACTTGTAGCGCACCGCCTTCACCCCCGCGATCGGGTCGAAGAATGCCCCGCGCGCATCGAAGCGCCGTTGCTCCATATCGATCGTCACATCCGGCTCCGCGACCGTGCCGTAGTTGGTGTGGAAGCCGGAATACGAGGCCCCGAAGAAGCCCTGGTCCCACACGTAGCTGGCACCTCCGGCGAGTCCTTCGGTGCGCAGATTGGAGTTGGCTAACACGTCGCGCGGCTCCTTTTCCCCAGCGGGCAGGGGGTCGCTCTGTCGCAGCCGGGCGGAGCGGGCGAAACCGGGGATGTGCAGGTCGTCGGTCGCCCGCTGATAGCCTTCCAGATGCCAGGCGAAGCCGCCGATGCCGCCCTCGATCATGAAGGCGCCGCCGCGTTCGGTATTCACCGAGCCGTATTTGCCCTCGACGCTCCCGCGCACCGGCACGTCGATCCGCGCCTCGGGGATGCGCCCGTCGATCACGTTCACCACGCCGCCGATGGCGTTGGCCCCGTAGAGCAGGGTGGCCGGGCCACGCACCACCTCGATGCTCTGCACGCCCACGGGATCGAAGCTCACGGCGTGATCCACACTCGTCGCCGAGGCGTCGAGGGTGTTCACACCATTCTGCAAGACGCGCACGCGATCCGCATCGAGGCCGCGGATGACCGGTCGGCTGGAGCCGGGGCCGAAGTAGGTGGAGCTCACGCCGGGGATGTTAGCCAGGGTTTCGCCGAGGGTTGGCTGGAGGGCCAGGCGGAGCGCTTCGCCAGTCAGGATGCTCACGGGCTTGACCTGCTCAAAGAGCGTACGTCCGAGCGGGGTCGCGCTGACCACGATGGCGTCAAGCTGGGTAACGGTGGCCTGCGGCGATTGGGCGCGAGCCGGGAACGCCGCGAGGGCGAGGAAGAGAGGGAAAAAAGCAAAGGGCGAAAGGCGAAAGGCGGGAGTGGATTGCATGGAAGTATGGTGGTGAAAGGGCGGGTGATGGCAGGGCCAGCCGTCGGCGATGGGCGGCGGGTGGCGGAAGGGTCTGCCGTCTCAGCGAGACAGCAGGCGCCGGATGTAGCTCGACTCTCCAGAGCCGAGGTCGGACAGCAGCGTTGACGGAGGATGATCCCGGCTCAGGAGAGCCAGGCTACGCGGACGCCCGCTCCGGCGGGGCGTGCTCCAGGCGATGCCAGGTGAGAAAGGGCGCGGGTGCCGGGCGGGCGGTATCGGGCAAAATGGGGACCGGAGGGGGCAGGGGCGGGCGGGGGATGGCCACGAATGGGGTCGCGGGCGCCGCCCAGAAACCGTGAGCGAGTTGCACTACCGGGCAATCGTGATCGGCCTCATCCGCGTCATGGTGGGCCTCGTGGTGCCACTCGGTATTCACCGCCAGTGCGAGGCTCCAAGTGCATTGGAGCACGATCACCGCCGCGATCAGGGCGTGACGGAGGGTTGAAAAAGGACGGTCGCGGCGCACGGGAGTGATGTGATGTAAATGCCTGATCATGACAATAAGAAAATGAGGGAGGGGTGCGGGGCGCGCTCCCGGCGGGTGGCTGTTCACCGAGGAGACTCTCTCGATGGTTGTGGTGGGCCGCTCATCCGGCGCTCGGACCCTGACTATTCGACACTCGGATACTGGGGTGCGGCGGTGGAGCGTGGGTGGTATTTCATGATCACTCTGGCTGTGGCGCTCCCGCTGCGGCGCTCTTCCCGGCCATTTCCTCCCTCGACTCGATGAAGCTGCTCTTGATCTTCCCCTAAGACCCCGCTTGCTTGGACGCTCCTCTTTGCACCCTACCTGCCATGCGCTCCCTCCTGTTTGCCGCCCTGCTCTTTCCCCTCGTCACTTTCGCCCAGAATACCCCCGGCGGCGCCACGGCGGTCGATCAACTGACGGTCGCGCCGGGCTTCAAGGTGGAGCTGCTCCGCTCGGCCACGAAGGAGGAAGGCTCGTGGATCTCGATGGCCGTCGATCCGCAGGGTCGGCTCTATATTTCCTGCCAGGGGAAGCCGCCCGGCTCCGGGATGAAGGCGGACGACAAGTGGGGCGGGCTCTACCGGGTGACGCTCGATTCGCGCGGGCAGGTGGCGCAGTGGGAGCAGGTGCCGGTGCCGGTGGGCGACGCCATGGGGATGCTCTGGGCGTTTGATTCGCTCTATGTGAGCGGAGAGGGGCCGGAAGGGCGCGGCATCTATCGGCTGAAGAGCGAGCCGGGGAAGGATTCGCTGACGACCCACGCGATGTGGAAGAAGGTGCCCGGCGGCAATGGCGAGCATGGGGCGCACGCGCTGGTCCTCGGGCCGGATGGGAAGAGCATCTATATCGTCCACGGCAACTCCACGCCGCTGATCGAGGGCGTGGACCCGAAGTCGCCTTACCGGAACTATGCGGAGGATGACCTGCTCCCGCGCGTGATGGACCCGGTGGCGACCTTCTTCGATAAGATCAAGAGCCCCTATGGCTACGTGCTGCGGACCGACGAGAACGGCACCAAGTGGGAGATCATGGCGGGAGGCTTCCGCAATGCCTACGACATCGACTTCAACGCCGACGGGGAGCTTTTCACCTACGACAGCGACATGGAGTGGGATGTGGGCAGCCCGTGGTATCGCCCCACGCGCGTGCTCCATGTGGTGCCCGGCGGGGAGTATGGCTTCCGCGAGGGGTCGGCCAAGTGGCCCGCGACCTATGCCGACTCGCTGCCCGCGGTGGTGGATATCGGCCTCGGCTGTCCGACGGGGGTGAAGTTCGGGACGCGCTCCAATTTCCCCGCGAAATACAAGGGCGCGTTCTTCATCATGGACTGGACCTTTGGGCGCATCCTCGCGGTGCATCTGAAGCCCAAGGACGCCAGCTACACCGCGGAGAACCCCGGCCTGATCGGCGGCGGCGTTGCCTTGGAGGGCACTGCTCCGTCAGTGCCAGCGGTGATGCCCGCGGCGGCCACTGGAGGGAAGCGCTCCGTCGCCTCCCCGGCGGGGACCGCCCCCGGCACTGACGGAGCAGTGCCCTCCAAAGCCCCCGTGGCGGCGAACCTGTATCACCTCACCGGAGCTGCCTCGGGCGGGGATGTGGAGGAGTTCGTGAAGGGCAAGGGGATGCCGGTGACCGACCTGGAGTTCGGCAAGGACGGGGCGATGTACTTCACCATCGGTGGACGCGGGACGCAGGCGGGGCTGTATCGGGTGAGCTATGCTGGTGGAGCAGGGGACAAGGTGGTGACCAGCGCCGTAGCGCAAGCGCCCCGCTCCAAGGCTTCGGCGCAGGTGGAAGCCATCGTGCATCCCGAGCCGATTCTCTCCCGAATCTACCCGGAACTAGGTAGCGCCGACCGTTTCGCCCGCTTCCGGGGCCGCTTGCTGCTCGAAGCCCAAGAGGACCGGGCCTGGGTGCCTCTGGCCTTGAGCGAGAAGGAGCCCTATACCGCCCTCACCGCCCTTCTCGCCCTCGCCCGCGTCGGGACCAAGGACGATCAGGAGCCGCTCCTCACCGCCCTCGGCAAGCTCGCGCTGGAGAAGGCGCCGGAGGAGTGGCAGCTCGACGCCCTCCGCGTCCTCGAGGTGACCTTCGCCCGCCAGGGCCGCCCGAGCACCGATGCCGTCGAGGACATCATCAAGCGTCTCTCGCCCGCGTATCCCGCCAAGACCTTCGCCGCCAACCGCGAACTGGTGCAGCTCCTCGTCTATCTCGGCGCGCCCGACGTGGTGGAGAAGACGCTGGGCCTCATGGACCAGACGACCGAACCCGCGGAGCAGATCTGGCTGGCGCTCTGCCTGCGCGAGGCGACGACGTGGACGCCGGCGCAGCGCACGCGGTATTTCGGGTGGTTCGCCAAGGCGAAGACCTATCGCGGCGGCAACTCGTTTGGGAAGTTCATCCTCCGCATCCGCGATCAGGCGCTGGCCAAGCTGCCCGAGGCCGAGCGCCCGGCGCTGCTCGCGCTCGCCGAGAAGGCCATCGAACAGCCCAAGCCCGCGCTCGCCACGGTGACGCGGCCTTTCGTGAAGATGTGGACGCTGGCCGATCTGGAGCCGGCGCTCGCGGGCGTGGCCAAGGGCCGTGACTTCGCCCGGGGCAAGAAGCTCTACGCCGAGGCGATGTGCGCGCAGTGCCATCTCTTCGCCGGCAGCGGCGGCACGGCCCAGGGCGGCGCCATCGGCCCGGACCTGAGCGCGGTCGGGAGCCGCTTCGCCGCGAAGGACATCCTCGAAGCCATCACCGATCCCTCGAAGGTGATCAGCGAGCAGTATCAGTCGTTCCTCTTCACGATGAAGGACGGGAGCATGATCGGCGGCCAGATCGCCGAGGAGAACCACTACCTGCTCACGCTGATCATCGACCCGCTGACCGGCGCGAAGCAGAACTATCCGAAGGGCAACGTGGTCAAGCGCGAGGCCTCGCCCGCGTCGCTCATGCCGCCCGGCCTGCTCGCCACGCTGACGCAGGATGAAGTGCTCGACCTGCTCGCCTACCTGCAAAGCGGCGGCAACGAAAAGGCCCCGAACTTCGCCAAGTAACCCGATGATGATGAACCGCGGAGGCGCGGAGACGCGGAGGTTTAGGGAGATCTGGCGATGAGGCCTTTGCTCCTCTCCGCGCCTCCGCGTCTCCGCGGTTCAATTTGCCTGTGAGTGAGCGTTCCTCCCGCACCGCGCTGATCGCGCTTTTCGCGGGCGCGGCGGGGATCGCGTTTGCGCCGATCCTCTTCCGGTTCAGCAGCGTGGGGCCGGTGACCACGGCCTTCTACCGGCTGGTGCTGGCGCTGCCGCTGCTCTGGTTCTGGATGCACCGCGAAGCCGTGGCCCAGCCGCATTCACCCCGCCCGGCGACGCGGCGCGACTACGCGGAGCTGGTCCTCGCGGGGTTGTTCTTCGCGGGTGATCTCGCGGTCTGGCATTGGTCGCTGCGGCTCACCTCCGTGGCCGATGGCACGCTGCTCCCAAACTGCGCCCCGGTCTTCGTGACCCTCGGCGCGTGGCTGCTTTTCGGGGAGCGGATCACCGGGCGCTTCGTCGCGGGAATGGTGCTGGCCATGACGGGCGCGGCGCTCGTCGTCGGCGCGAGCTGGGGCAAGGGCACGCACCTCGTGGGCAATCTCCTCGGCCTCGTAACGGCGGTGCTTTACGGCAGCTACATGCTCAGCCTCAAGCGGCTCCGCGCGACCTTTTCCACCGCGACGATCATGAGCTGGTCGGGGCTCTTCTCGGCCATCGCGCTGCTCATCATCGCGCTGGCTTCCGGCGAATCGCTGGTCGTGCCCACGCTCTCCGCGTGGGGCGTGCTCGCGGCGCTGGCGTGGATCAGTCACGCCGGCGGGCAGAGCCTCATCGCGTACGCTTTCGCGCATCTGCCCGCGTCGTTCTCGTCGGTCGGGCTGCTGCTCCAGCCGGTGCTCGCCGCGGGCCTCGCGTGGGTGCTGCTCGCGGAGCCGATTGGCTGGTCGCAGGCGCTCGGCGGGGCGGTGGTGCTGGGCGGCATCGTGCTCGCCCGCACGTCCCGCGTAGAGCCTACGGCCCCAGCTTGAAGCGGCGGAAGACGGGATCGAGGATGGAGTCGTGGGCCTCGGTGGTGTGGAAGGTGGTCCAGCCGACGAGGTGGAGACCGCCGCCGGGCGCGACGGTGATCCACGAGGTGAAGAGCTGGTGGCGGCCGCGCGTCTGCTGGCGGTAGCGGATGCGCTCCCAGCGGAGCCCGCCGGCGGTGAGCGAGGTGCGGTCCTGGATCTCGAAGAACTCGGCATCCGGGATGCGGAGGCCGGCGACGAGGCTGTCGGCGAGTAGCTCCGGGGTCGGGCGGGTGGGGAACTTCGCGAGGTCGATGATCTCGACGCCAAACACGGCCTGGTCGTGAAGCAGGAAGAGCCGGTCGAGGCCGCCGCGCTCGGCGACGGGCTCCCAGTTCTCGCCGAGGGTGAGGGTGTAGCCGAGGCGCACACCGGAGTGCGTGCGCAGGTTCAGGCCGGGGAGAAGCTGGTCGGCCTGGCGGTGCTCCAGCGCGCTGGCTTCCTCGACTTCGGCGAGACGCGCCACTTCCGCCCGTTGCGCGCGGCTCTCGTAGTGGAAGGTGGCGAAGATTTGTGCCAGCACCGGCTCGACCTCGCGCGGCATGGAGGCGAGGGCGGTGGTGCGGAACTGCATCATGCCGTGCGGCCCCACATAGGTGCGCAGGGTGGTGAGCCGTTCCTGATCCGGGACGATGAACACGCCGCGCTCCATATCCTCCATCTGGGCAAGGCGCCCGCCGCCGATCGTGCGCAGACGGGTGGTGTGCCAGGCGCGGCCATCGTGCTGCTCGGTGCTCTCGCTGAGCACGGAGACGGAGCGCATTTTCCGCTGGAGCTCGGCGAGGATCTGCGCGGTGTATTCCTCGCTGGTCTTGAGGGGCGGCTCTGCTGCCGGATCCACGCGGATGAGGCAATCGACGAGGTCGCCAAACCCCCACAAGAGCTCATTCTGCCTGCTGCCGGACACGATTTCCGCGAGCGAGCGCTTGACCTTCAGCGGAGCCCAGGAGCGGGGGAGCGCGACGGTGTAAGGCGGCAGGGTGGGACCCGGCACCACGACGAGGCGTTTGGTATCCTGCACCGGGATCTGTAGGACGGTGCGCCCGGACTCGGCGGCGGCTTCGCGAAGCATGGCCCGGGTCTCCAGGCGCAGCCGCGACTGGTGGACGGGCAGGCTGGCCAGGCCATAGACTGCGCCGATCGCGAGTGTCCAGATGCCGAGTGCGGCGAGAGCACTGAAGGCCCGCACGTGAACCGGCGGCACGCTGGCGACCGGCGCGGTGCGGCCTTCGCGCGCCGCGAGGAAGGGCGCGAGTGTGCGCCGGAAATCGACCGCGCACCCGGCGACCGGCCAGACGATATGCGGGAGATGACACACCGGCTGAAGCCGCGGGCCAGCGGGTGTGAAGTGGAGGAAGATCCCGTCGCCGAGTGCGCGGGGGAGCATCCGCCCGGTCTCGTGCTCGAACCGCAGGCGGAAGCGCTCATACTTCCACTGCGCGCCCTCGCAGCTCAGCAGGAGGAAGAGCACGTTCTCCAGTTTCGTCCGCTGGAAGGTCTCGCGGATCTCCCACCACATCTGCTCGGTATCGTCGGGCTGGATGACGATGACCTGCGCCTCATCCATGAGCCGCTGCACCGCGGCCCGCCAGTCGGCATCTTCGAGATACACACGCGCCGCTCCGCCGATGGCGAGGCGATCGCCGGGGCGGCCGATGGCGATGAACGGGCCGAGGCGCTGGAAGAAGGTGGCGAGCTGTTCCTCGGCGTGATCGGCGGCCCGCGAGAGGCAGAGGCGCACGAGCCGAATGGGGTAGATATTGCCCACCGGCCCGAGCCAGCGCAGGAGCCACGGCGTCTCGAGGCCGAGCGATTGGGCGATGAAGCCGGGCGGGTTGAGGTTGGTCCGGCCATCGAGCCCGAAGGACCGTAGATACAGGATCGGCGGGCGGGTATCACCCTGCCGCACCTCGCTGGCCGTGCGCAGGCTGAGCCGGTAGCCGTAATAAATAAGGAGCGTGGCGGGGACGTAGGCGAGCGCCTGGAGCACGCTGTCGAAGTGGTGGATCGGCAGCCACAGCGGGACGAGCAGGGCGGTGACGAACGCGGTGAAGAAGGCGACGATCCCGAGGGCCTTGAGCAGGCCTCCGAGCCAGAACGAGCGCAGCGGTTCGCGACCGGCATGCGCGGGGCGGGTGCGCCGCTTTGCCCGCCGCAGGGCCGCGCGCTCTTTCTCCGCGTAGGCGCTGTGGCGATTGCGCAGAGCGCGGATCACGATGAGCCCGCTGAAGATGAGGACGAGGATGAGCGCGAGGAACGGAGGCACACCCAGCCATGATTCCAACCTGGCCCCGCCCGACTGGACCGCGATGAGGAATCCCGGCCCAGCGAACGCGGCGATGCCGACGAGCCCGCGGAGCCACGGAGAATGCGGCGCGGGGAAAAGCCGGCGGGCGTTTGGTGGCAGAGAGGGGAGTTCGGCGACCTCCGCCAAGCGCCCGCCGAGGAGCGCGCGCAGGGCGACGATCACGGCCTGCGCGTCGTCTTCCGGGAGGCGCATTTCGAAGAAGCTGTCGTCCGTGGTGACGACGCGCAGGTGGTAGCCGCGCTCGCGGCCGAGGAGCCAGCGATGGCCGTAAATCGCGGGGCCGGCGATCAAGGCTTGGGCGATCTGCTGGAGCGCGAGATCGGCGTGCGGCTTGAGTGGCGGCGGGGTGCGCCAGGCTTCCACCGAACCGGGTTCGAAGAGCGAGGCTGGGAGCGGCTTCGAGCGCCGGACACGAAAGGCGAGGAGGCGATCGGCGTGGATGGCGAGGACTTCGCGCGCGCCATCGAAACTGCACGCGCCCGCCGCGCGGACGATCCGCACGACCGGCAAAAGCGCGACCGGCGGCGCCTCCGCGAGCAGCGCGATCCAAGGCTCAGCGGTGCTCTCAGTCATGGCGGCGCGGGCTTACACGCTGAAGTTGCGCGTGACCGAGAACCACTCGTGCTGCTCCTCGATCATCATGCGCTCGGCTTGATCTATGAGGCGGAGTCGGCTGGGGTTGGCGCGGCAGAGGGCGAGGGTATCGGCGAGGCTCGAATGGTAGTGCGCCATCTCGGGATAACGCCGCACGCGGCGGCGACAATCGAGCAGCGTCATCATGCCGAGGGCGAAGCTGGCGACGAACGGGCAGATGATGATGAGCGCTTCCATCCAGCGCCACGGATCGGCCGCGGGGTGTTCACTGCCGTGGGCCTCGGGCGCCGCTGGGGCGGGTGTGTCGTGGGCCGCCGTGGTGGGTGAAGTGTGGTGCTCGCCGGCGAAGCGGAGCTGCACCTTGTGCGCGGCGAAGATGAGGCCGAAGACGATGGTCAGGGCGAGCGCGGCGTGCAGCACGTGGCGCCACCGAGCTTCCTCGCGCTGATGCGCCGGCAGCTTCTTGCGGAAGTAGCCATCGATCTGGTCGCGCAGCCGGCCGCTTACGTAGTGATCGATCGCCACGCGCATATCCGCCTCGCGTTGCGTCTCGGCTTCGGCCGGTTTGGTCAAATCGCCCCGGCGCGGCGAACCGGTCACCGCAGCGTCGCGATCGAGCGTGCGCTGGAGGCGCAGCGTGCGGATGAGGCGCTTCATTTTCGGGAAGTCCTCGTCGTCCATGGCGTCGAGCGGTTGCTCGGGGAGCGGCCAGAGCGACACCGCGCCGCGGCAGAGTTCGGCGAGCACACGCGCGTTCAGCCATTCCTCACGGGCGTGCTTTTTGTGGAGTTGATGTTCGATGCGCCAGGCGATGGCGGCGAGCACGGGCTTGGCAAAGGCGAGGCCGAGAAGCGCGACGACGAGGAGGGCGGATTTCAGCGCGGCGAGGCCGTGGCCGTAGGCGAGGAGTGTGGCGCCGATGGCCGCGATGGCGCACGCGGCGAGGTGCAGGGAAAGCATCCACTTCATCCCACCGAGCGCACGGCCCTGGTTATGCCCGGCGATCGCGCCGAAGCGCCACATCAGCTCCCAGACAGCGGTGCGCGCGGGTGTCACCGGCCCGCTGAGTTCGCGCAGGTCTTTGCGTCGCGCTGCGCTGGCGACATGCTCCGCGTGACGCACGAGCGGTGTGATGATCGGGTCCACGAAGAGCGCGTCCGCGCCCTTGGGCTCATGGGCAAAATAACGCGCGGCCCACGGATCGTCCGCCTCGACATCGAGGAGCAGGCACGGGCGCCGCGCGGCGATGGCGTAGAGCGCGACGGATCGCGTGCCGGCTTTGGCCGCGAGAGCCGCTCCGGCATCTTCGGCGGAGGAAAGTGCGCGACCCGCGGCTTGCGCCTGCTCCATGGCGACGGCGTGTTCTTTCACCTGCGCAAACTCCTCGGCGCGCAGCAGCAGGATCATGACGTCGGCTTCATCCACGGTGCGGTAGCCGCATTCCAGATAGGACGCGATGCGCTGCTCGTCGTCGCGCGGATCGGTGCGCGGGCAGACGATGCCCGGTTCATCAAAGGCGCCCCGCAGACAACGCTCCGCGCGCGCCTCGCGCTGGCTCTTTTCCTCAGCGGGCAGCGGCGCCCGGTCGGCGGCGGTCGCCAGGTCGAACTCCACGAAACGATCCCACGCGAAAGGCAGCAGGCATTTCCACGGCAACGCGGGACGTGCGCCCAAGTCGCACTGACAGGCCTCGGCAAAGAGGACATCGCCGCCGCGGGCGATGGACGAGATGCCGGTCAGCGTGGAGCCCTGCTGGTCGGCGGCATGGTGCAGGAAGGTCAGGGCGGATTCGAGCGCGCGGGCGACTTTCGCTTCATCGGCGACGTGGCGTTTGCCGCTGAAGCCGATCGTCCAGATGAGAGGAAAGGCAAACGGAGCGATGGCAGCGGATGCGGCGTTCATGAGGTCCCGGAGATTCTCTGCGGAGATTGTCTGGGGCGCGCGCGGATGTCAGCAAGGGAATGCGCGCGACTGCAGAAACGTGGCGCGTGGCGAAGATCGGCGGGCTTGGGCCTTGACCCGCTGCGGGGGGTTTGAAAGAAGAGCGGCCCGCGAAATCTCGCATCCCTCAATCCTCCAATCCGATGAACACCGTCAATCAACTCAAGACGATCAAGAACAAGACCAAGTCCAAGGTCGAAGCCGAACTCTCGCGCACCGGCGGCCTGCTGCGCCTCGCGCCCGCGTGGGTGCCGCGCTCCTTCCTCCAGCCCGGCCTGCGCATCAAGCTCCACCCCGATGATACCTACGCCTATGGCCTGAACCGCGGCGGCATCGACGAGCGCTGGTTTGCCTCGACGACGGTGACGGCCAACGAGGGCCGCGCGTGGGATGAAGGTCTCAACTACGTCGTCGTCGGCAAGGAGCGCTTCACTTTGGCGCAGGCGGTCGAGGACACCGGCGCCACGCTCGTCGGCAAGACCATCTGGAAGAAGTACGGCAAGTGGCCGGTGTATTCGAAGTTCTTCGATAACATGGGGCCGATCCCGCACCACATGCATCAGTCGATGAAGCAGGCCAAGCTCGTCGGCCAGGAAGGCAAGCCGGAGTCGTACTACTTCCCGCCGCAGCACAACAACGTCGGCAACAACTTCCCCTACACGTTCATGGGCTTCGAGCCCGGCACGACCAAGGCGCAGGTGCGCAAGTGCATCGCGGATTGGAACAAGGGCGACAACGGCATCCTCGATCTCTCGAAGGCGTATCGCCTCAAGATCGGCACCGGCTGGCTCATCGACCCGTGCATCCTTCACGCGCCCGGTTCGCTCTGCACCTACGAGCCGCAGTGGGGTAGTGATGTTTTTGGCATGTATCAGAATCTCGTCGAAGGCCGCGAAGTGCCGTGGTCGCTCCTCGTGAAGGACATGCCGAAGAAGCATCACAAGGACATCGATTTCATCGTGGATCAGCTCGACTGGGACAAAAACGTGGACGCGAACTTCAAGGATAACCACTACCTCGAGCCCGTGCCCGTAGCCGATACGCGCAAGGAAGGCTTCGTCGATCGCTGGATCGTCTATGGCAAGGTGGACAACATCCAGTATTTCACCGCGAAGGAACTGACCGTCGAACCCGGCGCGAAATGCACGATCAGGGACACCGGCGCCTACGGCCTGATCTGCGTGCAGGGCAAGGGCACGATCAACGGGCAACCGCTCAATTCGCCGAAGCTCATCCGCTTCCACGAGCTGACCGAGGACGAGTATTTCTGCACCGAAGACGGCGCGCACATGGGCGTGACTTTCGAGAACACCAGCGAGACCGAGCCGCTCGTCACGCTGCGCTACTTCGGCCCCGAGGTGAACCCCGACGCTCCCAAGATGGGCGCGTATCGGCAGAACAAGTTCAACTAAGCTCCGACTTCAAAGAGCGTCAGGCTTCGCGGCCTGGCGCTCTTTTTTTTGCGCGAGGCCGTGCTTCAGCGACGGCGGCGGCGCGCCGCGAGGCCGAGCAGGCTCAGAGCGAGCAAGCCGCCAGTGGTCGGCTCAGGGACGGCGGCGAACTGCCCGATGTAGTTCGATTCGCCCGACGAAAGATACAGGACATCGCCCAGGAACCCGGAAATTTCCCCACCCACGAGAACTCCCTCCGGAGCCACATACGCGACGCTGCCGGAAATCTCGGCGGTATCGGCCAGTTCCACCGGAGTGTTGCGGAATGGCGCCGTGTTGCCGCTCGGCGGCTCGACATCCCAAGCCGGGGCCGGGCCGACCTCCGTGCTGAACGGTTCGTGCGGCGGCGAGGGCTGCAGCGCCGCGGTCTGGAGGCTGTAGCCGCCTAATGTCACGAGGCGAAATGGGCGCTCGCCGGTGTATCGCTCGGTAAGCTCATCGAGATTCACCTCCGGATCCCACCAAGACTGCGCGGTGTCCCACTTGGCCTGCACGGTCTGATCGATGCTCGCTTCCTGCGGTCCCGGGTGGCCCACGTCCAACCG
>JBBQYR010000054.1:0-27651 GCA_038208565.1 Chthoniobacterales bacterium | reverse complement strand
TCCTTAAGAATTGCCATCCGGTCGGCGGCGAGTCGTTCGACGGCCTCAAATCGCTTCAGTTGCGCTGGGTTGTCTGCCGCCAAACTCTGAACACGCGCGATGTTGCCCGGCAGTTCGGCGAGCGCGGAGGTGTAGGGTTCGAGATACGACTTGTCACCGATCAGCAGATAGCCGCGGTGACTCGATTCCGCGTCCACGAGCGTGGAGATCGAGGACTCGAGCGCTTTCGTCATTTCGACCGCCTGCATCATCTGTTGTGCGCCCGCCGATCGAGTTTGCAGGGTGCGATAGGAGACCACCGACATGACCAAGACGGCAATCAGGGCGGCCATGAAGCCGAGCAGGGTCTTGCGTGGCAACGACGAGCCCCAGCGTCCACCCGGCGCGGCGGATGGGCGATCTTCTCCGAAGCGAAGGTCGGGCGGGCTCGGCTGCTGGGTTTTGTCGTCCATCGATTCCACGGTCATGATCTCTTCTCAGTGGCGCTCCGCCAGTCGGTCGCTGTCTGTGAAAACAATCGCGGACGCTCGGCGCCGGCGAGGGAAATATGAATGACGCCCCGCGCATCGGTAGCGCTGCTGGAGAAGTTGGCGCTGTTGAAAATCGCGCTCTGCAACGCCCCGGCTTCGAGCAGTGTCCGCAAGGCGGGGATGTCCCGCTGGCCGTTGTCCAACTCGTAAATGAGGCGGTTCTCGGTTTCCTCGGCAGAGACTTGAAACGTCTGGTAAAAAGCGCGGTTCGCGGAACGCACCCGCAGCGTGGTATCGAGCATCAGGAGCGGCTCGATCACCGTGTCCACGATGTCCTGCGCGTAGGTCTCGATATCTTCCACCAAAGGAGTCGTCATGATTCGCCGTTGGCGGGGCCATCGTTGGCGACCGCTGGTGGGAGGTCGGGGTGATTCGCGCGGGTCAGCCCAGTCGGGGTTTTAAAAGCGGCGGTGAGGGGCCGCATGCTCAGGACCACCCGCGGAGGCGAGGACTGGCCCAGCCGGCCGACCGTGGCCTCGATCAGGCGATAAGTTCCGTCGCCAATCCGGTGACGGAATTCCACGGTGGCGTCCGGGCGGAACTCTTCGATGACGTTGAGAAACGCGGCATAGAACTGCGGCAGATCGTCCGGGTGAACGTATTTGAAAAAGATCATCCCGACCAAATCGTTCGGCCCGTAGCCCAGCACGCGACTCACCGAAAGGCTTTGGGAAACGATTGTTCCATTGCGGTTCAAGACCGTGATCACATCGGCAGAGCACTCGATGATCTCCTGCAGTTGCCTTTCGCTTTGCCGCAGGTGTTCCTGCGCGCCGCGCAGCAGATATGCGCGACCGTCGGGATCGACGATGGCGTCGACCTGGCCCGAGGTGAAAGCCGCAAGCGCGGCTTCCGCGTGGACCAGCCGCAGGGCCAGCGTGATCGCTTTCTCCGGACGTTGCGTCGGCAAAGGAAGAGGATTCTCGGTCATGGATTTTCCTTCTGCGGCAGACCGAGCGCCCGCAGGACTTCCTCCTCGTCGCTCAGGTTGCCGATGATCACTTGCTCCGGCGCCGGGGTCACTTTGACCACCGTGGGCGTGACGAGGATCGACTCGGCCAGCGCCCGCAGCGGCTCCTGCAAAATATCGATGATCTCGATGCGATGGCTCGTGGGAAAATGCTTCCGGCAGATCGCGTAGAGATTGGCCAGCGCGCGGACGGAATTTGGCGAGCCACCCGCGAGGTAGATGCGGAAAAGATAGGCGCCAAGCGGCTGCTCGGGCGCACTCACTTCCTCTCCTCCCCGGCCAATTCAGCCCGGACTTTGGGGCCCGCGGGGTCGCCGAGCGCGAGGCCCTTTTCGCTAAAGATCAGCTCGCGCTGTTGGTTGGAGTGCTTCGAGCCTCGCGATTTAATGATCGAGAGCGAGCGGTTGCGTTCGCCATCTTCCAGGGAATACGAGAGCTGAAGCCACGAATCCGAGATCGTGGAGACGTGCAGCGACGTTGTCTCCAAGTGGGGATCCACGCCTTCCAGCAAACTCGTGAAAAGGATGGTGATGCCCGCATTTCGACAGAGGTAAATGATCCGCTCGGTCACAGCGCGTGCCGCCAGTGCTCCGCCGACCCGTGCGATCGCCGAGAGTGGATCGATGACGATGCAGCGTGGCTCCTGCTCGTTGATGACGCGCTTGATCCGCATGAAATGCCCCTCCGAGGAAGCCGCCTCTGTGCGTACCGACTCCATGCGCAGCAGACCGCTCGCAATATAAGACGAGAGGTCAAGGTTCACCGTGCCGAGATCGCGAACGATGTCCTTTGCGTTTTCGTCAAAGGAGATGAACAGCGAGCGCTCGTCGCGGCGACAGGCGGCCTCGATAAAGGCCCCCGCCAGCGTCGTTTTTCCGGTGCCCGAACTGCCGGTGATCAAGACATTCGTCCCGCGGTAGAAACCGCCGCAAAGCATCGCATTCAGGGCCTCGATGCCGGTGGAAATGCGTTCGTTGAACGGCTGGGGCTCGGGGTGAACGCCGTTCGAGGAACCGACTTCCACGCCCGTCGGACCGATGACGAACGGCACTTCATTGAGCACATGCGGCGAGCCGCGATACTTGAGCACCCGGATCGACCGCACCGCCACGCGGTCCGTAACGCGCTGGCTGAGGACCGCCACACAATCTGCCATGAAAGGCATGAAGCCATAGCGCTGCGCCGTGGCCGGCTGATCCTCCTCGATCTTCGTGGTGATAATGCCGGTCAACTCGTGGCGCATCAGCCATTCGTGCAGCCGGTAAAGTTCGCGGCACTCCGCCGCCGGATCGTCGAGCAGGGTGAGTAGCACATCGATCGCGTCGAAGACGATCAACTTCGCGCCCATCTCGGCGGCCTTGGCCGCCAGCCCCGCGAGCAGGCCGGTGAGGTCAAATGCGCCCGCCTTCACCACATCGGAGCGCATGCAGGCATCGACGAAGAAGAGTTGCGACTTCTCCAACTCCCGCATGTCCCAGCCAAAGGTGACCCCGTTGGAGGAGACCTGGCGCACATTTTCCTCGAATGCCACAAAGATCCCCGGAGCACCGTGATGCAACGCGCCGCTGACGAGCATCTGGAGCGCGACGACGGTCTTCCCGCAGCCCGGTCCACCCATCAGCAAAGTCGTGCGCCGCAGCGGCAGGCCGCCAGCGGTGATGTCGTCGAATCCCTCGATCCCGCTGGAGATCTTCTCCAGCACATCCGTGCGATCCATGTCGCTCATTTCACCTCCAGAATCCCGCACTTCACGCAGCGCTTGAGCACGCCGACAACCTCGCGGTTGATCACGCCAAGTTGGTGATCGCGCTGACTCGGATACGGCTGGGTGTGCCAGAGGATGCTTCGGGTGGGTCGCTGGGAATGTTTGGGGGTGCGCATGGAGGTGACAGCGGAAAGGGATGGCCGGGCGGGGTGCAGGGGCCACGCCGCCCGGCCAAAACACGGCTTACTTCTTCATCATCTTCATCGCCTCGGGGTCCTTCATCATCATGTCGCACATCATCGCTTTGGCCTTTTTGTCCTTCATCATCGCCTCGCACATGGCTTTGCATCCTTCTTCGGTCTTCACGGCCTCATGCACTTCCTTGGTCGCCCGCACGATCTGCTCCTTCTGGGCATTCGTCGCGTCGGCGAAGGCAGGTATCGTTTGCGCTGCAAAAACGCAGCTCATTGCGGTCATCATCAGTAGTTTTTTCATGGTGTGGTCTAGGTCTGGATTGGGTTGGTTCACGACCACCCCGGAACATCCGTGCGGTCGGCTCTAAAAACGTCGCGGGCCGCGCCGACTCGGCCAATACCTCCGGGGTGCAAACCTGATAGCCAAAAGCTATGAGCATCCAGCGACGCATCCCGCACACTGACGACAGCCCGTTCCGCCCGCCACATTGGTGATAGCAATTAAGTATCACCCCCCCGATGGTCGGCCTATGGAGCTTCGTCACCTGCGCTACTTTATCGCCGTCGCCGAAGCCTTGAGCTTCACCAAAGCCGCGCAAAAACTCCGCCTCGCCCAACCCTCGCTCACGCGGCAGGTGCGCAACCTCGAGGACGAAATCGGCGTCCGCCTGATCGACCGCGCGAATAACCGCGTGGCGCTAACCGAGGGTGGGCGCCGCTTCCTTTTCGATTCCAAGAAAATCCTCGCCATGTGCGACGAGACGGTCGCCGCGGTGCAGCTGATGAACCTTGGAGAAGCCTCCCAGCTCAACATCGGCTACATCGCCAATGTCCACTATGGGCTCCTGCCGGCGACGCTTGGGGCGTTCCGCAAATTGTGCCCGCAGGTCGCGCTCAACCTTTTCGACATGGGCAGCGCCGAACAATTCCAAGCGCTGCACGCGCACAAGATCGACCTCGGGTTTGTCGGACTGCGCCCGGCGCTCTCGGGCCACGAAATCCTCTCCGCCTGTGTGGCCCACAACACCATGCTCGTCATCCTCCCCGCCAAACACCCGCTCGCCAAAAAAAACCGGCTCAAACTCGCCGACCTTGCTTCGCAGTTCTTCCTCAGCATGTCGCCAAAGACCCATCCCGGCTCGCGGGAATGGCTGCTCGAAGTCTGCGGGGACGCGGGTTTCAAAGCCAAGATCCTGCAGGAAGCGGACAGCGAGCCGGCGGCGATCCGCTTCGTCGCCGATGGCTTGGGCGTAGCCTTGCTGCCCGAGCAGGTCGCCGGACTACCGCACGAAGGCGTGGTCTTTGTCCCGCTCTCCCCACCGCTCCGCCGCGAATCAGCCATTGCTTGGCGAGCCGACAATCCCTCCAAGCCGCTCGCCGGCTACGTCCGGATCGTGAAGGAACTCTCGGCGAGCATCTAGCCGCTGCGGGCTGGGCCAACTCAGTCCGTGACCGCGCCTTTGCTGGCGGTGCTGACTTGCCTGGCGTACTTCGCCAGCACGCCGCGGGTGTAGTGCGGCTGGGGCGCTTTCCACTTCGCGAGGCGGGCGGCGAGGTCGGCTGGGGGGATGTCGAGGTTCAGTTTGTGTTTGGCGGCGTCGATGGTGATCGGGTCGCCGTTCTTCACCACCGCGAGCGGACCGCCGAGCGCGGCCTCGGGCGTGATGTGGCCGACCACGAAACCGTGCGACCCGCCACTGAAGCGGCCATCGGTGATCAGCGCGACTTCCTTGCCGAGGCCCTTGCCCATCACGGCGCTGGTCGGGCTGAGCATCTCGCGCATGCCGGGGCCACCCACCGGGCCTTCGTAGCGAATGACGATGACGTGACCTTTCTTCACCCGGCCATCGAGGATCGCGGCGAGTGCGTCCTGCTCGTTTTCAAAGACGATCGCCTTGCCGGAGAAGACCAGGCCTTCCTTGCCGGTGAGCTTGGCCACGGCGGCGCCGGGCGCGAGGTTGCCGTAGAGGATCACGAGGTGGCTGTCCTTTTTGATCGGGTTATCGAAGCCGCGGATGATGTCCTGGTCTTTCGGGTAAGGCTTCACGCGCTTCAGATTCTCGGCGACGGTTTTGCCCGTGACGGTCAGGCAATCGCCGTGGAGCAGCCCCTGATCGAGCAGCATCTTCATCAGCGGGACGATGCCGCCGATGGCGACGAGTTCGCTCATGAGGTAGCGCCCGCTCGGCTTGAGATCGGCCAGCACCGGGACTTTCGCACCGATGCGGGTGAAGTCGTCGATGGTCAGCTTCACCTCCGCGGCGTGGGCCATGCCGAGCATGTGCAGCACGGCATTGGTCGAGCCGCCGAGCGCGATGATCACGGTGATGGCGTTCTCAAACGCCTTCTTCGTCATGATGTCGCGTGGGCGGATGCCGCGCTTGATCAGTTCGATCACCGCCGCTCCGGCGGCGCGGGCGTCCGCCGCTTTGGCGGGCGACACGGCGTTCTGCGCGGAGCTGTTCGGCAGGGACATGCCGAGCGCTTCGATCGCGCTGGCCATGGTGTTCGCGGTATACATCCCGCCGCACGAACCCGCACCGGGAATGGCCTGCTCCTCGATGAGCGCCAGTTCGCGTTCGTCAATCTGCTGGTTGGCATACTGCCCCACGGCCTCGAAGCAGCTCACGATGTCGAGATTCTTGCCCGCAAATTTCTCCTGCCGATCCTTGCGCAGGCGCTTCTCGGCGAGGATGCCGGTGATGCAGCCGGGCAGAATGGTGCCGCCATAAACGAAGACCGCCGGCCGGTTCAGCCGCGCCATGGCGATGAGGCAGCCCGGCATGTTCTTGTCGCAACCGCCGATCGCCACGAGCCCGTCGAATCCTTCGCAGCCCATCACCGTCTCAATGGAATCCGCGATGACCTCGCGCGAGACGAGCGAGTATTTCATGCCCTCGGTGCCCATCGAGATACCGTCGGAAATGGTGATCGTGCCGAAGATCACGGCCTTGCCGCCCACGGCGTTCACACCCGCCTCGGACTGCCGCGCGAGCTGGTCGATGTGCATGTTGCACGGCGTGACCATCGACCACGTGCTGGCAATGCCGACCTGCGACTTCTTGAAGTCCTCGCGCGCAAATCCGACCGCATGGAGCATGGCGCGGCTCGCGGCGCGCTCGTAGCCATCGACGACCAACTTGGAGTGTTCGCGGTGCAGGCTCTTGCCGTTCTTCGCGGCGGGTTTCTTGGTCGTGGCTTTGGCGGTGGTGCTCATAGAAAAGGGGCGGGAGAGTAGAGCGGGAGCGGGTCATTTGGCAAGGAGCGTGCAATGCCTGCCGCGCCGCCGGTATATCGGATCATTGCTTTCCCGCCGCCTGCCTCGCGTCGTAATCCGCCCAAAATTGCGCCGCCGTCCAGCGCGGTTGGTGAGGGAAAGCGTTATCCAATTTCCTCGGCATGGGCTGCACCCCGTAGATGATGTATTTCAGCCCGGCGTGCCCGCGCAGGACCTCCACGTTGCGGACCGTGTACGGCAAAACGACTGATTGCAGCGTCGGGATTTCGAGCAGTGGCCGGACATCGGTGACGAGCGTGCCCGGGATGAGCAAGCTCTGCAGTTTCAGGCCGACGAACGGTTCCAAGGAGGTGAGGTCGGTATAGGCGATCGAGAGATGCTGGAGGGTCGTCAGTCGGGCCAGCGAACGGAAATCCTCGCCCGTGCCCTCGTGGCGAATGCGATCCTTTTGATGTTTTGGCCCGCCCAGGCTTAGCGTGCGCAGCGGCGTGGCCGCGAGGGGCGAAAAATCGGCCACGGGGGAATCGAAGGCGTTGAGACTTTTGATCGGGAGAGCGCGCAGGGGGTGGACGTTTTTCCGCGGCAAGCCCCGCATATCGAAATCAATCTTTCCATCCAAAGTGTGGCTACGCAGCGGAGCCTTGGCCGCTTCGGTAAATGCCTCAACGACGCCAATCTCCGGTCTCATCTCGCTCGCCGTGAAAGAGTGCATACTCCAGAATTCCTCCTGCGGAGGAATCGCGCCGAAGTCCAGCACCCCGGTCTGCTTCTCGGTCAGCAGTCGGAGATTGGGCAAAAAGCGGACGCCGTAAAAGTTCTTCTCCTCAGCCGAACCCGCAAGCGACTCGACCGGCGGCAAGGCCAGCGCCTGCAATGTCTGACACCGGGCCAATGCGTCCAGATTTCGCACCGCCGCGCATTGGCGAAGGCTCAGGCGCTGCAGGGGCAGCGCGGCGATGATCGTGAGATCCTTGTCCTGAATCCGCGTGCCATCGAGGACGAGTTCCTCGATGAGCAAGCCCCGCAGTGACGCGAGGTCTTCCACGCGAGTCGCCGCCAGCCAGAGCGTGCGCAGCGTGCGCAACGCAGCCAGCGGTTCGAGGCGGACGCAGCCCGTCTGGCTGAGATCGAGAAACTGCAAGTGGGTCAGAGCAGCGACCGGCTCGAGGTCGATCAATTGCGGATTGCCGGAAATTAGCAAGCGGAGCAACGGCGCTCCGCGCAGCGGTCCGAGGTTCGTGACTTTGGTCGCTGTGAGTTCGAGTTGTTCCAACGGCATGCCCGCCAGCGGGCTGAGATCGGCGACGGCCGTGCGGCCCAGCCACAGCTTTTTCAAGGCAACTCCCTTGAGCAGTTCGAGACCCCGAATGCCCGAGCCGCCGAGGTGGAGTTCCGTGATCGGCAGGCCGTGGAGCTTTGGCATCTGCGTGAGCGGCAGGTTACCGAGATTGAGGCGAAAGGTGTTGTCGGGCAGCGATTCGAGTCTGCCGTCCCAGGAAAATCCCGGCAGTCCCGCGAGCGCGCCGTTCAACTGCCGCTTGATCAGCGCGATCGATTTCTCGGAACCCTGCTGCCCTTTCACCTTGAGCGAATTGGCCTCCTCATTTCGGCCCTGCTCTTCCAAGGCTCTGGTCAGGCGGGCGCGGCTCGCTTCCGCCAAGGCTCCCGCTTCATTCTGCCGCTGGAGTTCCCGGCAAAGGTCGCGATTGATCCGGGCGGTATTCAGGGTGGCCTCGGAGGCCGAAAAACGGAGCATCCCATCGAAAACTTTGGCCGCTTGTGCGTGGCGCTCCAGCGTCTGCAAAAGCTGGCCCTGAAGCAAATGAAGGTCGGCATTCTCGGGCTCGAGAGTGAGCGCGAGCGCCAGCCGATCGAGCGCTTCTTCAAATTTCCAATCTTTCGCCAGTCCTTTGGCTCCGTCGAAAACCGCCGGCACGGTGGCCTTGAGCCGGCTCAAAGTTTCCACCGATTCGGCGCTGGCCCGGGCTACTTCCTCGCGCGCCTGTTCGGCCTGCACCCGTCTCTCTTCGGCCACGCCTCTCGAGTGCTCGGCCTGCCGGAGTGCAGCCTTGGCGTTGGCTGTGGACTGCCGCTCGGCATCATTGGCGGCCACGAGGCGCACGGCGTAGACCACGGACACTCCAGCGATGAGCAGGAGACTCACGGCGATCGCCCCGGCCGCGGCGCGGTGCCGCTGGATGAGCAGCGTCATTTGCTTCCACGCGCCGGCATTTTCCGCACTCGTGGCGAAGCCGTTCTGATAAGCCTCGAGGTCACGCTGGAGCTCGGCCACGCCCCGATAGCGCTGGTCGCGCTGAAAGGCCAGCGCCTGACGGCAGACCGCGAGCAGTGAATCCGGCACGCGTCCGGCGGGAAGATGCGCGAGTTTCTCCCCGCGAACCTCTGGCCACTCGATGGCGCCGCGCTGCACTTTCTCCACAATGCGGTTCACGGTCTTGCCGCGGTAGGGTGCCTTGAGGAAGAGCACGCGGAAGAGGATTGCGCCCAGCGCGTAGATGTCGCTCCGGGCGTCGAGGTGATCGACCTCCCCGCGCGCCTGTTCGGGCGACATGTAGGCCGGCGTGCCGAGGATCGTCCCGACGAGGGTTCGATTCGCAGCTTCCGCCGGCACCGTGTGGACGCTGGAAGGATGCGTGTCGGGAGATTCGATGTCGGCAGATTCGGTGACCGAGGAATCATGCGCGCCCGCCCGTCCGATCTTTTTCGCCAGCCCCCAATCCATGACGAGCACTTCACCGAAGTCGCCGAGCATGATGTTCTCGGGCTTGAGGTCGCGATGGATGATGTCGCGGCTATGGGCAAAGGCCATGGCGTCGCACACCTTTTGGAAAATGGTCAGCAGATGCCCGAGTGGATATTTGGCGATGGTGCCGGCGACGCGTTCGGAGATCTGCTCGAGCACCTCGCCGAGCGTCACGCCCCGCACCATCTTCATGGTGTAGTATGGCTGGCCGTGATCATCGACGCTCAGCTCATGCACGGGCACGATGTTCGGGTGTTCGAGCTGGCCGGTGATCCGGGCCTCCGTCACGAAACGCTGCCGGTCGTCGGCGGTCCAGTCGCCGAGCATCACTTTCATCGCCACTTCGCGCCGGATGGCGGGCTGCCGCGCGGCGAGAATCGCGCCCATGCCGCCCTTCGCGATCTCCCGACCGATCTCGTATCGAGCCGCGGCGGCGAGCACGTCGTCGCAGGAGCGGAACTGCAACTCGACGTCGCCGAGCCGGATCCCCTGCCCCGGCGTGATCCGCTGCGAGGCGCGGATCCGCTGCTCGCCGACGAACGTCCCATTGCTCGACCCGAGGTCTTCGAGCAGCAGCGCGCCGTCGTTGATCGTCAACCGCGCGTGCTGGCGCGAGAGGAGCGGCGTATCCACGCGGATCTGCGCGCCAGGATCGCGCCCGATGACATATTCACCCGGCGGCAAGGTCACCCGCGCCAGTTCGGCGCCTTCGTGGCGCAGGATGACTTCGGTCTGCGGGGCGGACATGGGTGCGGAGGTTAGGATGGAAAGCTCGTCCCCGCCAAGCTCAGGCTGCGCTCACTTCTTCCCTGCCGCTTTCTGCGCGTCGTATTCGGCCCAGAATTCCTCCGCTGTTTGGGAGGGCCGGTTGTTCTCCAATGTGTAGGAGAGGCGAGTGAGGCTGGGCAGGGCACGCAAGACGGCGACATCCTGCACGCCGCGCGAGAGCCAAAGTTCCTTGATAGTACCGGCGCTTGCGATCGGTTCGACGCTGGTCACCGGCGCGTTGCCGAGGTGGAGGATTTCGAGGGGCTGGCCGCGCAGCGGTTCGAGGCTGGCAACGGTTGTGCCGTTGAGGAAGAGGAAGCGGAGTCGGCTACCACGCAGGGGCTCAAGGTTGCTGATGAAAGTGGACTGGAGATGGAGACCGGTGAGGACCTTGAGTTGAGAAAGGGAAGTGAAGGCGGTGAGTTGCCGGCAGTTCTGCAGGGAGAGGGTCTCGATCGGGCAACCTGCCAGCGGGCTGAGGTCGCGCACGGGGCTGCCGTCGAGCACCAGCAGACGCACAGGCTGGCCACGCAACGGTTCGAGGCTGGCGACGGGACTGGCACGCAGGTCGAGGTTATAACTGCCATCGGGGCGGATGAAGGCGGTGGCTTTGGCGAGGCTGGTGCCGAGCGCGGCGAGGACGGCGTCCACGCGCCCGCGTGGGTCGTTTACGTTCGGTAGTTCTGGGGAGGCGGCGACCCCGGTGTGAGGAGAAAAGCCGTGGTGCAGAGCAGTGATCAGCGGGTCGGTGGTGGTGGAATCGTCGCCGAGAGTCGCGCGCAGCGTGCGGGCGCGATCCGCCCAACCGAGGCGAGTGGCGAGGCTGGCGAGGGTTTGTTGAGTGGCCCGGTCGTTGGGCTGGTGGGCGAGCAGAGCTTCGGCTTCGGTCGCGGCGTCGAGGTCGTGCCCGCGCACGGTGTCCCACACCCGCACGAATCCATCGAAGCTGCCGGTGACGAGCCGTCGGCCATCACGGCTCCAATCGAGCGCGCTGATTTCCTTGTCGCCTTTGCCGTGAGGGATGACGGCGACCTGATCGCCGGTGCGCGTATTATAGATGCGGATGCTCCCATCCTGCCCCCCGGTGGCTAAACGCGCCCCGTCGTGGCTCCACGCGAGGCACCAGATACCGCCGGTATGGCCGGTGAGGCGGCGGAGCAACTTCCCCTCGGATGCGTCGAGGATGGCGGCCTCGGCGCCTTGGGTGACATAAGCGAGGCGGTCGCCCTGCGGGCTCCACGCTACATCGGAGACTTGGGTCGCCGGTTCGTTCTCATCGGGAACGGTACCGGGTATGGGAGGTGGGGCAGCACGCCAGGTGGCGAGTTGCACACCCTTCAAGCCGTCCCAAACTTCCAGCGCGCCCTCGTTAGTCCCGATGGCGAGGCGGTGCCCATCGGGGTGCCACGAGGCGCGCCCGCCGGTGCGCGGGATGGTGCAGACCTCCTTCTGCTCGAGAGTATCCCACACGCGGGTCTCGACTGGCGAAATGCAGACGAGGTGGCGTCCGTCGGGGTTCCACTGCACACGGCGCGGTTTGGGATGATCGAAGCGGGCCAACTCCGCGCCGCTCTCAGCGCCGGTGACAAGGACTTGATTGGCGCTTTTGTGAGTGGTGGCAAGACGGCGCCCGTCGGGCGACCAGGCGATGTCGTAGGTATTGGCGGTGCCGGCGGGTACCGTACGGCGCTGGGCCGAGCGCTCCATGTCGAAGAGGTGAAACTGGTTTTTGAAACCAGTGACGGCGAGGCCCTGGCCGTCGGGTCGCCAGCGGGTTTCGGAGATCCAGCCGATGCTGGCGGCGAAGTGCTGGCCGCGCAGTTTTTCCACCCGCCACGCCCGGAGCGTCCCGTCGCTCCCGGCCGTGAAGAGCGCGCGGGCTGCCAGCGGATTCTCCGGGTCGCCCGAAGGAACGTGGACCCATGCGAGGGCGTGGATGGGTCCGTTGTGGCCGGAGAGGATTTCGGCAGGATCATCGGGCAGGGCGGGATTGGCCAAGCGCAGCGTGCCATCGTAGCTGGCGCTGGCCAGCAGCGTACCTTCGGGATTCCAGGCGACGGCGCTGACGAAGCCCTTGTGATAAGTGCGAGAGAATAAAGGAGCGGCCTTGGTGGTATCCCACACGGTAACGTAGAGGTGCTTCGCGCCGGTGGCGACTTGTGGGAGTCGCGGGTGAAAAGCCACCGAGCCAATGTCGCTGCCGGCCGCGACATTGGCTCGGTAAGAGGGTTGGCGGGTGGCGACGGTAAAAACGACGACCGTGGGGCGAGTCTTGACGAGTCCCGCAGCGAGGCGCTGACCATCGGCCGAGAAAGAAAGGGAATGAGTGCCGGAGGGGGTGCTGGCGAAAGCCTCGGGTGCGCCTGGCCTGCCGGGGCTCCAGAGCAGGATTTCCTTGGCGAAACTGCCGATGGCGAGGCGCGGTTCTTTTGCTCCCGGCTCCCAAGCGAGAGCGCGGATGGCGGAAGCGTCCGGCACTTGATATTCGGCGAGTTGCTCGTGCGTCAGGGGATTCCACACCCGCACCTGCCCGGTGGCGCTGCCCGTGGCAATACGCCCGCTGACGGCATCCCACGCGACGCTGAGCGCACTATCCTCGTGGGCGCGCCAGCGGGTCACTGGCACCAGCCCGCGCGTCTCCCAGAGTGCGACTTCACCTTCGGCGCCGACGGTGGCTACGCGCGTGGCTTCGCCGCTGACCGCAAGCCCGTTGACGCCGCGCGGATGAGCGGTGACGCTGAGGATTTCCTGACGGAGTTGCCCGTAAAGAAAGTACCACTCCCAATCGCGTAGATCGCGTCCGCTCGGCTCGCGGCGGTGCGCTTCGAGCAGCAGGCGAGCATTGTCGGGACGGCCATCGGCAAGGTCGCGTCCAGCCAGCAGCATGTGGGAAAAATAGAGGCCATCCTCGACGCGGGTGCGCTCAAGATCGGTCCGGTCGCGCTCGCGGACGACACGCGCGGTGTAGAGCGCGGAGAGCACGGCGAGGAGCAGAAGGGCGGCGGCGACCGTGGTGGAAACGGCGCGGTTGCGAGCGAAGAAGAGCCGGAATTGCTTCCAAGGCCCGGCGTGTTCCGCGCGGGTCGCAAATCCGTTTTGGTAAGCCGTGAGATCGGTCTGCAACTCCGCCACGCTCGCGTAGCGATCCGTGGGTTCAAGCGCGAGCGCTTTCATACACACCGCAGAGAGTGAATCCGGCACGCGCCCATCGGGCAAATGCGGCCGTGGCGCGGGCACGGATTCCTCCTCGGATGGCGCCACCAACCTCTTGGGACTGGTCTCGAGGGCGGTCGGCGCTTCCTTGTCGGCGGTTGATTGAGGGCGTTGCGGAGGAGGCGACGCGGGGACCTTTCCGCGTCCTCGGGAGCGGAAAACCACCGCACTTGGTGGCGCGATCCGCCCCGCACGAACTTGCGCGAGGATCTCCGCCAGCGAGGAGCCCCGAATGGGCGGCTTCAGGACCAACAGGTGATAAAGGATTGCACCGAGCGCGTAGATGTCGGCGCGGTGATCCATGGTCTCCACTTCGCCGCGGGCCTGTTCAGGAGCCATGTATTGCGGCGTGCCCATGATTGTTCCAGCGAGGGTGTGGCTGCCGTCGGTGGTCGAAGGCCACAGGTCGGGGCCGGAGGGAGAAGCCGCGGCCGGTGAAGCAGGCGCGCTCGTTCGGATTTTCGCGAGCCCCCAATCCATGACGAGGACCTCGCCGAAGTCGCCGAGCATGATGTTTTCCGGCTTGAGGTCGCGATGGATCACCGACTTGCTGTGCGCGAAGGCCATGGCGTCGCACACTTTTTGGAAGATGGTGAGAAGCTCTGGGAGCGGATACTTCTTCACCGTGGCCTCGGCACCCGCGGTGAGCAGCTCCAGCACTTTTTTGAGCGTGATGCCCCGCACCATCTTCATCGTGTAATACGGCTGGCCGTTTTCATCCACGCTCAGCTCATGCACGGGGACGATGTTCGGGTGCTCGAGTTGGGCGGTCACGCGCGCCTCGGCGATGAAGCGCGTGAGATCGTCGGGTGAGGAACCGTCGAGCATGACCTTCATCGCCACTCCACGTTGCGTGGCGGCATCGTGCGCATCGAGGATCGCGCCCATGCCGCCCTGCGCCACGACCTTGCCGATGTCGTATTTCCGGTCGCGCAGCAATTCCTCCGGCAAAAGCCGCTGCACCGCGGCCTGCGCGGGTGCGAGCGAGGCATCCGGTGGCACCGTCGCCTTCACGCGGTGAAATTCGAGGATGGCCGAGCCGAGTTGCACCCGCTGGTTCGGCCAGAGCCGCACCGCTGCCGTCACGGACTGGCCGTTGACGCTCGTGCCGTTCGCCGAGCCGAGATCCTCAATGAGCAGGTGATCGAAATTGACCGTGAGCCGCGCGTGCTCCCGCGAGACCAGTTCGGCCTCGAAGAATAGCTCGGCCTGCGGCGAACGCCCGAGGACGTATTCGCCGGGGGCGACGGTGGTCTGGAGCAGGATCAGCCCCGCACCATCCCGAATGGTGATCTCAGTCTGGGGAACTTCCATTGCACTTGCGCGGAGGGTAGCGACCCGGCCCTAGTGGGTCAACGCAGGAATCCCGCGGCAGCGGCTGGTCTACGGTTTCGCGACGCCCAGCAACCAGCCGACCGGGTCGCCGTCTGCGTCGCCTTCGCCCAGGATGCGCAGGTGCGCCGTCTGCGGCTGGGCGAGGTCGATGACCAGCGGGAGGTCGCCGTATTTCGCCCCGGCGGGGAGGAAGTTCGGTGACTGGAGATCGAGCACGCTGCTGAAGCGAAAGCCGCCCGTGCGGATCACGGCACCGTTAATTTTCGCCGGGAGAACGGCGAGCGCGACGAGACCGATCGGGCCGGTGCCATCGAGCGCAATCACGCGGCGCGGGAGCGGCGCCGCATCTCCCCCGGTCGGGACACGATGCCCGAGCACCGAGCAGACGTCCTGCACGCGTTGGGCAAAAACGGCGGAGTTGTAGCCGAAGGTGAAGCACGCGGCTTCGCGCGGATTTTTCGTGCGGCGCGTCACGGTCAGGGGTTGGCCGTCCGCTTGGAATTCGCCCTGTCCGAACAAATCGACGCCGGCCACGGAGGCTCCCGCTTCGAGTAGGCGGCAGACTTCGGGGCGCACTTCGCCCGCTTCATTGAAAAGCCCCGCCTTGCCCCGCTCATCGAGCCACAGCACTTCACTCTTCTCGTCGCCTTCAGGCAGGATTTCGATCATCGGCAGCGCATAGGAACCATCACGTGCCGCGAGGACCACGGTGGCCGCGAAATAGGTCTTCCCGCCGCCTTGGACCTTCACCTGCTTGGCCGATTGTGGGTTCACTTCGCCCGGCTCACTCGAACCGATGAGCGTGCGCCACGCTCGCGCCCCGATGTCCTTGTTCAGCTTCGTCTTCGCGTCCTCGTGCCACCACTGGAGGAGTTTTTTCTCGAAATCATCGCCGCCTCCGGGTGCCGGGTGCTTTTCATCCCAGACCGTGAGCTGCTCCGGCGTGAGCAGCGGGTAGTCGCGCTCGGTGAGTTTCTCCGCCGCGAGGCCGAGGCGGAAGTGGGTGTTAAACCAGCGGTAGATTTCGTGGCGGGTGACGCTGTTGTAGTTGTGCGGAAACTCCGGCATGGGCCAGAGCGCGACGTTATCCTTCGCGCCCAGCAGCGCGTAGAGCTTCTGCAAATCGGGGAAGCCTTTGGTCGGCATGTCGATCGTCCAGTCCTTCGCGGTGGTCATCGCTTGCGGCTTGGGCGCGAAGAGCGCGGCGATCTCGACATTGCCCGTGCCGACGCGGAGCAGGCTGGCGTTTTCACAGGTGCAGCCGCCTTGCATCGCGGTGCTCGGCATCACGCACGGGATGGACACGGTGAGGCGCGGATCGAGCGCGGCGAGCAGAAGCGTCTGCGTGCCGCCGCCGCTCGCGCCGGTGCAACCTAGGCGCTTGGCATCCACGTCCGGGAGCGAGGTGAGGAAATCGAGGGCGCGGACCGAGTTCCACGTCTGGAGGCCCATGATGCTCTGCGCGTGCGTCTCGGCCTGCGGGCTGTAGAGGCCCCAATTGACTTTCGTGTTCATCTCGGGCCGCTGCGTCTTGAAGCCATGCGCCAGCGCGTGGCTGATCTGCTGCGAATCACTGTCTCCGAGCATGTCGTAAACGAGCGCGACGATGCCCATGCGGGCGAGTTGCACGCCGATCGATTGGAAGATGCTCTTGCCGCTTTCGGGCAGCACTTCACCGCCGCTCTCGAGTTCCTTCTTCATCTCCGCGTCGGTGCGGATGGTGAACCGCGCATTGCGCCAATGCCCGTGCGGGCAGAGCACGGCGGGATGTGGCCCGGGCGTCTTCGGGCGGAAGAGCGAGCCGGTGACGAAGAAGCCGGGCATCGACTCGAAGAAGACTTTCTCGACGGTGTAATCGTCGCGCTCGATGCGGCCGTGGACGACGGCATTCAGCGGCGTGCGCGTCGGCTCGGGGTAAAGGCCGACCGCGACGCGGAGTTGCAGGCGCACTTCCTCCGCGCGCTTTTCCCACGCCTCGCGCGTCGCCGGCGGGGTGAAGGGGAAGTAGCCGTCCAGATCCTTGAGCGGGCCGAGGCGGGCGTCCTTGGGGAGTTCGCCCGGCGGCAGGGCGCGCGGGATTTCGGCGGCGAAGGTGGAGAGGCTGAGGCCGAGGAACGCGGCGAAGAGGGGGAACTTCATGGCGCGGATGTTTGCAGGCCGTGGACCGCATGGCAATCATGCGCCCATGACTCTCGCGGAAAAACAGCAGCAACTCATCGCCAAATGGCGGCTCATCGAAGATGCACAGGAGCGCCTTTCAGCGATCGTGGCGCGGGCGAAAAAGTGGCCCGCGCCGGCCGCGGAGGAATGCACCGAGGCGAACCGCGTGACCGGCTGCGTGTCGCGCGTGTGGCTGGTCGGGCGGGTCGACGAAGGGCGCTGCCATTTCCGCATGGACGCCGACTCGCCGCTCGTGAAAGGGCTCGTGGCCTTGCTCTGCGAGCTCTACGACGACGCCACGCCCGCCGAGATCGCGGCGACGGAACCCGCGATCATCGCAGCGCTCGGCCTCGACCGTCAGCTCTCCCCCACCCGCTTGAACGGCCTCGCCAGCGTGCGCCGGGCGATCCAAACCTTCGCGGAAAATACCTCGCGTGAATCTCCGGCAGGGTGACGGAAAGCTCATGCTCACGACTTTTTTTAGCCACGGATAGACACGGATGAAACACGGATCATGAAAGGCGTGCTCTGCTTCTGCATCCGTGTTTCATCCATGTTCATCCGTGGCTAAAATATATCCCGGCCCATGCTCTTAGACGCCCACAACCATCTCCACGATGCACGCCTCGCGCCGCATCTCCCAGCGATCCTGCCCGAACTGGTGCGGCTTGGCGTGACACGGGCGGTGGTCAATGGCACGCGCGAATCGGACTGGCCGGAGGTCGCCGCACTGGCCGCAAAACACGACTTCGTCCTGCCGTCGTTCGGGCTGCACCCGTGGTATGTCGGCGAGCGGACGCCCGGCTGGCTCGATACGCTACGCTCGCAACTCATCGCTCATCCGGGTGCAGGCGTCGGCGAGATCGGACTCGACCGTTGGATCGAAGGCCACGCCGACGCGGCGCAAGCGGAGGTCTTCACCGCGCAACTCGCGCTCGCCGCGGAACTGAACCGGCCCGCGACGATTCACTGCATTCAGGCGTGGGGCGCGCTGGCGGAGACGCTGCGCACGCATCTCCGGCCCGCGCGCGGCTTCCTCATCCACGCTTACGGCGGCTCTCTGGAGATGATGCGCGAGTTCGCGGCCCTCGGCGGCTATTTCTCTTTCAACGCCTATTTCCTCCACGAGCGGAAAGCCGCGCAGCGCGAGGTCTTCCGGCAGGTCCCCATCGAACGCCTCCTCGTCGAAACCGACGCGCCCGCCCTGCCGCCGCCGGATGAGCGCAACGCGTATCCTCTCCGCCACCCCGACGGTGAGACGCTGAATCATCCCGCCAACATCGCGCTGACGTACAAAGCGCTGGCGGAGATTCGCGGTCTGCCGGTCGAGACGCTGGCCGCGCAGGTGGAGGAAAATTGCGCGCGGCTGTTTGCGTCTTGAGCAGCGCTAACGCGGCGCGGCGAATTCCGGGGAGCGCACCCGTCCCGGGTGCTGGCGAAGGCGTCTCGCCTTCGCGAACTTTTGCCCGCATTCCGCGAGGGCAAGAACTCCGCACCGGAAGACCGCATCAGGCAAAGTTCGTTTCGGCGGGACGCCGAAACCAACACCCGGGACGGGTGTGCTCCCTGGAGTTTTTTAGCCGCGCGTCAGGTGGCGCAGGGCTTCACCCGCGGCCGCGAAACCGAACGCGCCGGTGATGTGCGTGGCGGTGCCGAAGCCGCTCGCGCAGTCGAGCCTCAAGCTGCTGCCCGGCTCGGGCTCGGCGGAGCAAGAGCCGTCGGTCCAAGCATAGACGGGCTTTTCCGGCGAATAGACGCACATGACGCCGAACGGCGCGTGCAGGTCGCGCGGGAAGCCGTAGTCGCGCCGGAGCTTGCGGCGGACCTGCCGCAGCAGTTCGTCCTGCACGCTGTGCGCCAGATCCACGACGCGCACCGCGGTGCCATCGCGCTTGCCACCGGCCCCGCCGACGGTGAGCACGGGATAACCGCGCTCGCGACTGCCAGTGATGATCAGGCATTTGTTCGTGAGCTTGTCGGTCGCATCGATCACGTAGTCGTAGGTCGGCGCGAGCAGCCGCTCGGCGCTCGCCGGGGTGAAGAATTCCGCGACGCCTTCCACGCGGCACGCGGGGTTGATGAGGCGCACGCGGTCGGCGAGCACGGCGACCTTGGGCCGACCGATCTCGCCGTCGAGCGCGGGAAGCTGGCGGTTCACGTTGGTCACGCAGACATCGTCGAGGTCGACCATCGTGAGCGCGCCGATGCCGGAACGCGCGAGCGCTTCCACGAGCCACGAGCCGACGCCTCCGACGCCGATCACACAGACGTGTGAGGCGCGCAGGCGCTCGAGCCCGGCCCGGCCATACAGCCGGGCGATGCCGCCGAAACGCTGGAAGTAATTCTGATCGTCCACGCTACTGACCGCTCACGTAGGCCTCGAGCGCTTCGCGCGTGATGGTGTGCCGCGCACCGCAGCGCGGGCAACTGATTCGCACCACCGGTTCCTCGCCGAAGAGCCCTTCGGGATCGGAGCGCATGACGGATGCGAGCACGGCAAACATCCGCGACTGCGTGCAACCGCATTCCCAGCGATAGCGGCGCGTTTCGAGCAGGCTGAGTTGCTCGGCCTCGTCGAGCGCGAGGATCGTCGAATCGTCCAGCGCCCGGAGCCAATCGAGGTCGCACTGGGGCTGCGCGGAAACGAACACGAAATCCTCCGGCCCGTGCTGAAAATACCGGCCCAGGCGCTGCTCGCTCTGCGCGTAATATTGCTCCACCGCACCGAAGATGTCGCCGCCCACAAACTCCACGCCACTCCGCTGCGGTTCACCGCGCTCGCGCACGACATCGGAGATAAAAAGCTGGGGCGCATCGGCTTTCACATTCTCGGTGAAAAGCTGGCCGACGATCGCGCCGCGGCGATTGTCGGCGGTCGCGAAGAGGTTCAGCAGCGGGTCCTGAAAGTGGACCGTCCACGCGATGGATTCGTTCCACGGACGGCTTGCGGCGTGGAGAGTGAGCGCGGCCAGCGCCTCCTTGAGCAGCCCGTCGTGCGCGGGCTCGTGCTGGTAGCCGTGCTGGCCCTGATGGAGGTAGTAGTCCACGTAGAGTTCGCCGAAATCCGCGCGGGTCACGAGGGCATTGCGACCGCGGACGAAGTAGCTGCGCACTTCGAGTCCGGTGTCGTTTTGGGATGCTTCGGGATCGTTCACACGGCGACAATGGCGCGCCTCGTTGCAAAGCGCATCAATTTCCCGCAGCCCGATACGGCAGGTCTTTGGTGGCGGAGTTTGGCGGAGATGGAGTAAGGGTGTTCCGTGAAGTTTGAGACCTACCTGCTCCTCGCCGTGCTGCTTTTCGGCGTTTGGAAGACCCACCGCACCGTCCGGCGCACCCAGAGCCCGGAGGAGCGGTTCTTTGCCATCCGGGCGTCGGCCTTCACCTGGGTGGTGGGCCTCGGACTGCTCACGGCCTTCATTTTTCTGCCGGGGCGGGCGCGTGTCCTGATCCTCCTGCCGGCCTTTCTCATCGTCGTGAGTCTCATGAAATTCTGGCAAAATGCCCGCTTGCGGCTCCGTCGCGAGCGGGAGGAAAAGCTGAATCTCGACCGGATGAAGCGGGTGAACTGAAACTGGATTTTGAACAATCCACCACCCAGCCTACTCTTACCGCCATGACCAAGACCGCCCTGCTTCCCCTCCTGCTCGCCCCTTTTCTCGCTCTGACCCTCCCTGCGAATGCCGCCGACCCGGCGCCGGCAACCGATAAAGAGAAAACGAAAGAACCCGCCAAAATGACGAAAGAAGATCTCCGCAACAAACTGACCCCCATGCAATACAAGGTGGCCTGCGAGGGCGGGACCGAGCCGCCTTTCCGCAATGCCTACTGGGACAACAAGGAGCCCGGCCTGTATGTGGACGTGATCAGCGGCGAGCCGCTTTTTGCCTCGGTGCATAAGTTCGACTCCGGCACCGGCTGGCCGAGTTTCACCCAGACCCTGAAAAAGAACGCGATCAAAGAAATAAAGGACGCCAGCCTCGGCATGGTGCGCGTGGAAGTCCGCTCGGCCAAGGCGGACGCCCACCTCGGCCACGTCTTCAACGACGGCCCCGCGGAAGCGGGCGGCCTGCGCTACTGCATCAACTCGGCTTCGCTGCGCTTCGTCCCGGTCGCCAAGCTGAAGGAGTCCGGCTACGGCGAATACGCCGCGCTTTTCGACCCAAAGGCCGAGGCGCCGAAGAAATAACTGATGACGCTCGGGCACACCATTTGCGGATTGAGTTGTCATGCGTGACCGTTTCCACATGAAAATCCGACGCTGGCTCGGTTTGCTTTGTTTGGCCGCATTGGCCGGGCAAGCCTCGGCTGCGGAGTGGGCGCTGCACCGCATCGAGGGGCGCGAATACGTGACGCTCGACGAGATCGCGGCTTTCTACGGCCTCCCGAAACCGCCCGCGGTCGAGCTCAATGGCCAGCCGCTGCCCTCCGTCGCCGCCGTCCCGGATCCCGCTGTCACCGCCATCTCCAAGGCGGATGAGCCATCACCCATCGCCAGCACCGACCCGGTGCCCGGCATCGCCGCCGCCAAAACGATCACGCTCCACTCCGAAAGTATGCAACTCGATGTCACCGTCGGGCTGCGCGAAGTGCAGATCAATGGAGTCAAGCAGTGGCTCGCTTTCCCGGTGCTCGCTCAGGAGGGCCGGGTGCTCGTCTCGCGGCTCGACTTGAGCAAGATCATCGAACCGCGCTTGCGCCCGGAGCTGATCCCGGGCGTCCAGCGCTTCACCACCGTGGTCCTCGATCCGGGACACGGAGGGCATGATCGCGGTGCGATCTCGAAGTTTGGGTTTGAGAAAGACTTCGCGCTCGATGTCGCGCTGCGGGCGCGCAAGCTCCTCGAGCAGCAAGGTTACAAAGTCGTGATGACCCGCTCGACGGACATCTTCATCCCGCTCGAACGCCGCCCCGCCGTCGCCAACAACATCGCCGGGTCGATCTTCGTCAGCATCCACTTCAACTCCTCGAACTCCAACGCCGACGCCCGCGGCTTCGAGATCTTTTCCATGGCCCCGCGCGGCGCTCCGGCCACGAACGACTCCGTCCCGCGCGAGCGCGATCTGCGCGAAGAACCCGGCAACGCCATGGACCTCCCGAGCAGCGCACTCGCGGGTAGCGTCTTTCACGCCCTGCTCGGCCACGTGCCGATGGTCGATCGCGGGATCAAACACGCCCGCTTCGCCGTGCTCCGCCACAGCACCGTGCCCGCCGTCCTCGTCGAGTGCGGCTTCGTCAGCAACAAGGCGGAAAGCACGCTGATCAGTTCCGCAGCGTGGCGTGCGCATGTCGCCGAAGCCATCGTCGATGGGGTGGAGAATTACCGGACGCTCGCGGAAAAGAAGAGCCGTCCGAAGGTCATCGCGGACTACCGCAAGGCCGCGACGAACAACGTCAATCTCCGGGATTCGGGGAATCCCTAAATCGACCCGTCCGGCGGACACGGGCGCTGCGAAACCTCGGCCATTGCCGTGCGCGTGCGCCGCTTTCTTCGTTCATAATTCTTCTCAAATTCCGCTATGCCCTGCTTTACTCCCTCCCCCATGTCATCCGCCCGTCCCCTCCTCGCCTCCATTTTGTCCCTCGTCCTGCTGGCCGAATCGACCCTGGCGGACACCGTCTTCCTCAAGACCGGGGAGAAACTCGAAGGTAAAATCATCAAGGAAACCCCCGAGGAACTGACAGTCGCGGTGAAGGTTTCGGCCAGCATCATCGACGAACGCGTCATCAAGCGCGGCGAGGTCGATCGCGTCGAGAAAGTGGCGCCCGACACCATCGCCTACCAATCGATCGCCACGATCCAGACCGGCGCCAATTCCATGGCGGCTTCGCAGTACGACTCGCGGCTGATGGCGCTCGACGGCTTCCTCAAGCAGTATCCGAACAGCACTCACGGCACCGACGTGAAGAAGGCGCTCGACGAATTCGTCGCGGAGAAAAAGCGCGTCGTAGCCGGTGAGGTGAAACTGCGGGGCCAGTGGCTGAGCAAGGCCGAGGTCGAAAAGGAAAAGGTGCAGATCGGCGGCATGCTGGCCTACGAGCACATGAAGGCCCAGAGCGCGGCCAACGACGGCATCGGCGCACTCAATACCTTCGGCGTGATCGAAAAATCCTACGCTGGCTCGATCACCTTCCCCGAGAGTGTCGATCTCGCCCGGCAGATCGTCGCTTCGCTCAAGCCCGCCATCGAGAAATCAGTCCCCAATCAAAAAGCCTTCGACGCCGAGAAAAAGCTCGGCTTCGCCAGTGCCAGTCCCACGGACCGTGTGGAAATGATGGCCGCCTACAAACGCGAGCAGGAGCAGGCCGAGTCTGCCGTGAAAGCCGCCGCCGACGCCAAACAATGGCCACCCTTCATCGCCTCGAGCGAAAAGAGCCTCGCTGCGCTGCTGTCCAAAACCGCCAGCGAAGCCTCGCGCCTCGCCGCGTTGCCGGTGGACAAGATGAAGCAGTCCGTCCAAGCCACGAACCTCGCCAAGCAGAAGATCGCCGCCGGCGAATACGACGCCGCTACCACCGCCCTCAAGGAAGCCACTTCGCTCTGGTCGGCGAACGACCTGGCCACACGCCTCACCAAAGAAGTGATCGAACTCCAAAAGGCCAACCCGCCAAGCAATCCCGCGACCGCTCCGGCGACGCCTGAACCCAAAGGCGACGCCCCGAAATCCGCAACCCCAAAGCCCTCAGCGGCAGCCAGGGAAAGTGCCGCTCCGGTCGTCGCTGCCAAAGAGGAGAAGAAGCCCTTCTATCTCACGCTGCCCGGCGCGATCGGGATCGTCGTCGGCATCGCGGGAATCCTCGCCGGCCTGAATGTGTTCAAGAAAATCCAGGCCCGCAAAAGCGCCGCCGAATAACCCCGCATGAGCCGCCAAGCCCACATCGACCGCCGCACCAACGAGACCAAGATCCAGCTCGATCTCCAGATCGACGGCAAGGGCACGAGCCAGATCGCGACGAAGATCCCCTTCTTCGATCACATGCTCACGCTCTTCGCGCGGCACAGCCTCACCGATCTCACGATCGCCGCCGATGGCGACATCGAGGTGGACTTTCACCACACCGTCGAAGACACCGGCATCGCCCTCGGCCAGGCCTTTGCCAAAGCGCTCGGTGACAAGCGCGGCATCCGTCGTTACGGCCACGCCTATCTGCCGATGGATGAGACGCTCGCCCGCGTCGTCGTCGATTTCAGCGGCCGCCCCTTTCTGCACTACCGCGCGCCTGAAGGCGTCGCCTCCATTGGCGAATTTTCCTTCACTCTGCTCGAGGAATTCCTGCGCGCCTTCAGCATCCACGCCGCCGCCAACGTCCACGTCGAAATCCTCTACGGACGCGACGCCCATCACATGTGCGAAGCCGTCTTCAAAGGCCTCGCCAAGGCCGTGGATCACGCCTGCCAGCTCGATCCGCGCGTGGAAGGCATCCCGAGCACCAAGGGAACGCTGTAGGGAAAAATCCTGAATTCAGAATTCAACATTCAGCATTCATCATTTCCCAATCATGCTCGCCCTCATCGACTACGGCTCCGGCAATATCCACAGCGTCATCAACGCGCTGCGGCATGAAGGTGCCGACGTCGAGCTGATCAGCGATCCCGCGCGGCTCGCCGAGGCCGAGGGCATCGTCCTCCCGGGCGTCGGCGCCTTTGGCGATTGCGTGCGCGGGCTCCAATCGCGCGGCCTGTGGGCCCCCCTCGCCGCTTGGCTCGCCGCCGACAAACCCTTCCTCGGCATCTGCGTCGGCTACCAGATGCTCTTCGAGGAAAGCGAGGAATCGCCCGGCGTGCGCGGCTTCGGCTTCTTCGGGGGGACAGTGAAACGCTTCACCACGCCCGGCCTCAAAGTCCCGCAGATCGGCTGGAACCAGCTCGACCTCACGCCATACCCGCTCTGGCGCGGACTCCCCGCGCAGCCGCACGTCTATTTTGTCCACTCCTTTTTCCCCGACGCCACCGCACCGGCGGTCGTCACCGCACGCTCGACCTATGGTGAAACCTTCGCCGCCGCCGCCGCGCGTGGCCGCGTCTCCGGCGTGCAGTTTCACCCAGAGAAAAGTCAGGCCGTCGGCCTCGGCATCCTGCGCAACTTCATCGCCAGCGTCCCAGTCAGCGCATAAGGCGCGGGAGCCTATTCTCCCTGATTACACCGGATTTCTGGCCTTGCCGGCCTGGCGGATTCGTGGAAAGTCGCGACCCTTTCCCAACCCCAATCCCCTTCCCATCCGTGCTCCTTTTTCCCGCCATCGATCTCCTCTCCGGCGAAGTCGTCCGACTCCGCCAGGGCAAAGCCGAACTCAAGACCGTTTACTCCAAAGACCCGGCTGCCTTTGCGCAGCGCTGGGAGGCGGAGGGCGGCGATTGGCTGCACGTGGTCGATCTCGATGCGGCCTTTACCGGTGAGCAGCGAAACATCGAATCCGTGCGGGCGATCTGCGCGGCGGTGAAATTTCCCGTGGAACTCGGCGGCGGCATCCGCACGCGGGAAGCGGCGGAGCGGGCGCTGGAGGCGGGCGTTTCGCGGGTCATCGTCGGCACACGCGCGGCGGAATCGCTGGCCTTCGTCACGGAACTCGCGACCGCTTTCGGCAGCGAACGCGTGGCCGTGGGCATCGATGCGAAGAACGGGCTGGTCTCGGTAAAAGGCTGGACCGAGGAATCGAAGCTGACCGCGCTCGACCTCGCGAAGCGCGCCGAGGAAGCAGGCGCGGGCACGATCATTTACACCGACATCGCGACCGATGGCATGATGCAGGGTCCGAATTTCGCCGAGACCGAAAACGTGCTGCGCGCGCTGCAGTGCCAGCTCATCGCCAGCGGCGGCGTGAGCCGCGCGGCGGATGTGCACCGCCTCGCGCAGATGACCGGACTTTACGGGTGCATCATCGGCAAGGCGCTCTACGATGGCGCCGTGAACCTGCGCGAACTCGCCACCGAACTCGCCCAAGCCAAAGTCTCCTAACAGCCCCGCCTCACCCTTCCCATGAAAGTCCTCTTCCTCGATTGTTTCTCCGGCATCAGCGGCGACATGACCGTCGGCGCCCTCGTCGATCTCGGCGTCAAACCTTCCACGCTCGAGTGGGAACTCTCGAAGCTCGAGATCGGCGACTTCCACATGCACTTCGATCGGCAGAAGCGGCAGAATGTGGAAGGCGTGAAGTTTGGCATCCATGAAGGCTCGACGCACACCCACGCGCAGGACGAGCCGCACGATCACAGCCACTGCGATCATGATCACGACCACGAGCATCACGACGAGAAGGAACCCGCGCACAGCCACGAGCACAAGCACGCGCACGAGCACGGCGAAGCCCACGAACACGAGCATACTCATGCGCATGAACATTCTCACGAGCACGGCGAGCACACGCACGAGCACGGCCACACGCACGACCACGATCATGGCTGCGAAGTCCACCCGCATCATCACCACGAGCACGGCCGCAGCCATCGCCAGATCCGCGAGCTGATCGAGCACAGCGAACTCTCGCCCTTCGTGAAGAAGCACGCGCTCTCCATCTTCCAGCGCATCGCCGTCGCCGAGGGAAAGATTCACGGCCAACCGCCGGAAGACGTGGAGTTTCACGAAGTCGGCGCGCTCGATTCCATCGCGGACATCATCTCCGCGTGCGTCGGCATCGAGTCGCTCGGCGTCGAGAAGGTCTTCGTCTCCACGCTGCACGACGGGCACGGCACGGTCGAATGTGCGCACGGCACCTTCCCCGTGCCGACGCCCGCGACGCTGGAAATTTTGCAGGGCATTCCCGTCGGCCAGATCGACGAACCGCACGAACTCATCACGCCCACCGGCGCGGCGATCGTCGCGGAATTCGGTGCGTCCTTCGGCCCGATGCCGAGGATTAAGTCGGAGAAGATCGGCTACGGCCTCGGCGCGCGCGATCTCGCTTCCCGCCCGAACGTGCTCCGCGTCGTGCTCGGCACTCTCGTCGAGGATTAAGACCATGCCGGGCGGCTACGACACCGACACAGTCACCCGGCTCGAAACGAATCTCGACGATTCGTCGCCCGAGATCCTCGGCGCGACCATGGACCGGCTTCTCGATGCCGGCGCGCTCGATGTGTGGTTTACACCGATCCACATGAAGAAGAACCGCCCCGGCACAATGCTCTCGGTGCTCGGCGAAACGGCGAAGGTGGAAACCCTCGCCGAGATCATCTTCCGCGAAACCAGCGCCTTCGGCCTGCGCACGGAGCAGGTCGTGCGGCTCAAGCTGGAGCGGCGCTTCGAGCAGGTAGCCACGGAGTTTGGCGAGGTCACAGTCAAGCTCGGGCTGAAGGCCGGCACGGTCGTGCAGGTCGCGCCGGAGTTTGAGTCGTGCCGCGCAGTCAGCGAAAAATCCGGCCAGCCGCTGCGTGCCATTTACGAAGCGGCAACGCGCGCCTTCCAGAATCGCCCGGCCTAGAGCGAGTCATGCCTTTTTGACGCCGGAGACGTCACGGAAATTAGCCGGTGCTGAAGCGTAGCGAAAACCACCGGAACCAGCATTCACAAAGGTTTCCGCCCCGAATGGGGCGGCGGAAAACGCCGCAGCGCGGAACATTCCAGCGCCCCTTCAGGGCGCCTTCGCATGGGGGATTCTTCCGGTGGTTCCCGCTCGCTGCGCTCGCTTCACCACTGGCTAATACCAAATTGGTGAAATGATCAGACACCTGCCCAGCCCGGAGGGCTGAAGGAAATTAGCTCCGGGTGAAACCCGGAGTTTCGGACCACCATCCGATGCACCCCGGAGGGTGTGCCGGAAGCAGCCAGCCATGCAC
>JBBQYR010000053.1:0-27778 GCA_038208565.1 Chthoniobacterales bacterium | reverse complement strand
GCTTTGCGAAACCGGGTTGGAATGACCAACTGGCCTTTCGTGGAGATCGTGGCGCTGTGCATGGGCGAAGGCTTACCGGGCTTACCGGAAGAGTCAATTCGGTGAACGGAAGGAATTGCGCCAGGGAGCCTTTGATGGGGGGGTCGTCGAGGCGCAGGGGAAGGAAGCGGCGCTCCTACTTCAGCGGGTCGCGAAAGGGCCATTGGCCCGTTCTTAAGGTGCCGGACTCCAACTGCGCCCAGTCCGAGCCGAACGCATTCGCTGCATTCATCGAACCACACCTTCACCCCGTCCGCCCCCAACCGCTCCGCCCGCGGGCTTCACCTTCGACATACCCGCGCATCGAACTGCGCGAAATCTGATCCTTTTGAGGAATCGCCGGAGGGAAAATTTTCCCACTTCGTCCCGAAGAGGGCACGAAGTATGCACTATGGTAATTATAAGTCGACGTGATAAAAGCGCCGCAAACTGCCATGGAATCGAAAAAAGCGCCCAAGTTCGATCGGACCGAATTCGTCCTGTGGCTCCTGTTTGTCATCCTCTTCCTCGTCATGGCCGGGTGCACGTGGCTGGTCATCGCCAACCGCCTGGCGGAAGCGGCTAAAACGCTCGGCTAAAACGCAGGCCGCCCGAAAACCCGCTGACCGGTAGTCCAGATCGCTGCCGCGAAGTCCTCGCAGTTGATCCATAGCTCACGACCGAACGACTCGAAGGAAATCTCCGGCGCTGCGACGATGAGAAAGAGCGCCAGCACGAGCAGGTTCATCAGGTAGATGATGACGAGGGAGAAAAAGTTGCCGTGATAGCTGAGATCGGTCTGCCCTTTCGGAATCATCCAAAGCGTAAAGCTAAGGTGAAACGCCCACGTCGCGCCGAGCAGGAGGAAGAGCCACTGGAGCGGCGTCATGAGAAGCAGCGTCTCCGGGGTTCCGGCCACATCGTAGAAGAGACTAGCCACGCCGTAGACGATGATGATGGCGAGGCTGTAGAGCGGATAAAAATAGGGCGCGAGGGCGATCCAGAAATTATTCGTGTCCGTGAGGATGTAGCCTCCATCACGCGACACCTTGAAGTCGCTCACCCTTCCGCCAAAGAACCAGACCCAGATGGCGTGCGTGAGTTCGTGGCCGAAGACATAGGCGCGCAGCGGGCGTGGTTCGCCCATCGACCAGATGCTGCCGAAGAACCAGAGAATCCACAGCGCACAACCCAAACCGAAGAACCAGAACTCATCGGTGGCCCAGACCATGTGTTCGACGGTGGCGCGCGAAAAGGCGCCGAAGAATGTGGTGGTGAACAACCAGGCGATCGGGAGCAAAAAGATCCCGAAGACAGTATTCAGCCAGCGCCGCGGAATGACCCGAAACTGCGCCGCCGCAGCCGCACCTTGCGAGGCCAGACGACGACTCGGCTTCCTTTTGGCGGGTTTAGTTTGGGGTCGTTTGCTCACGCGCGGCGCGTGTTTAGCAGGCGCCACGCGGCCCGCGCAAAAGGAAACGCTCCCGATTTACCAAGCGACAGAGCGCCGCGGGGTTTACGCCCGGCCCATGTAGGCGCCGTTCTCGGTCGAGACCTTGATCTTCTCGCCTTCCTTCACGAAGAGCGGGACGGTGATCGTCTTGCCGGTCTCGAGCGTTGCAGGCTTCTGTACGTTGTTCGCGCTGTCGCCCTTCACGCCTTCCGCGCTCTCGGTGACGGTCAGGATGACCGACGCCGGCAGCGCGATGCTCGCCGCCTTGCCTTCCACGTAGAGGACTTCGCACTTCAGGTTTTCCGTGAGGTAATCCTTGGCGTCGCCGATGAACGATTCGTCGAAGGTGATGGACTCGAAACTCTCCGGGTCCATGAAGTTGTAGCCGCCCTGATCCTTGTAGGAGAACTCGAGCTCCTTGCGCTCGACGTCCACGCTTTCGACTTTATCCGTCGAACCGAAGCGCACATCCGCGCTTTTGCCCGTGCCGATGTAGCGGATGATCACCTGGACAAACGCACGCAAGTTGCCCGGCGTGCGGTGCTGCACCTCGAGCACGATCGCGGGGTTGCTATTGTAGCGGATGCACATGCCTTTGCGGAGGTCGTTGGCGTTGGCCATGGGAGTAGTCGGTAGGGGTTGGAGTTGGTGGGAAAAAAGGAGCGCGAACGTGGACGATGCGCGCGCCACTGGCAAGCCCGATGTCAGGGCCGCGCGGGCAGCCTCGTCGCGGGTTTCCTGGCCGCGGGAGTGGCCGCCGGTTTCGCGGCGGGTGTCGGGGTGGCCTTGGGTGCCGGCTTCTTTTCTGCGGGTTTGGTCGTCGTGCCGCTCGTTTTGGCGGCTGGCGTGCTGGCCGGCTTGGCGGTCGCGGACTTGGGCGCGGCGGTTTTGGGCTTTTCGTCCGGCTCGGTGGTCGCGGGCTTTCCTGCGGCGGGCTTGGCCTCGGGATCCTTCTTCGCTTCCTTCGTCCTGGCCGCTTTCTCGTCGGCTTCCGACAAAGCCCCCGGACCCGGAGGAGGTGGCGGCGGTGTTCCTTCGCGCAGGTGGTTGAGTGTGTAGGTCACGAGCGAGTTTTCGAGCGGCGCGCCATCCTCCGCTTTCAAGCCCTTGAAATCGAACTGGTAGATGCGCCAGGCGAGGAGCGGATGATATTCCAGCGTCACCTTCATCCGATCCTCCGAGACCGTCACCGCCTTGGGCGCGATCTCCGTGAGGTCAAACTGCTTCGAGCCATACGCGGCGTGATACTCGTAGTAGTAGCGCTGCGCCTTGTAGTTCTCGGGATTGCTCGCGCTGGCCGTTTCCAGGGGGCGCGTGAAGACGAGGTCGAAGCCCGTTTTCGTGAGATACATTTCCTTCACGTCGAGCGGCACCTTGCCGGTCCAAACGATCCGCTGGATGCCCTTGTCCCCCGCCCAGCCGTGGTTGGTCTCGCCGACCCACAAGCTGCCGTCCGGCGCAAAGGCAAAGCGGTTGTCGCCCTTGCGCAAGCCGTGATCGTCGAGCAGCGGCACGGTCATGCCCTGCAACTGCCCATCCACTTCCTCCAGCACCACGCGGAGGATGCGCGCCCGATTCATTTCACCGACCAGCGTCTGCCCGGCGAATGGCCCGAACTTGCCCTCCGTCGAGTCGTGGAAAACCTGCGTCGGAGAATTGGCGACGATGTTCTGCGAGAAGACGATGGCGGGCCGCGTGCGGTTTTTGTCGAGTTCCTCGACCGGAATCTTCAGCGGCGCCCGCGTCTCTCCCGGCTTCCAGGCGAGTGCGGCGGGGTGGCCGTAAAACTTGCCCTTCTCGACATGGTAAAGCGGGCTGCTGCCGAGCCAGTCGCCCTGATTATCCGGCACCAGCAAACGCCCCTCGGCGTCGAAACCCGGCGCATTCGGCGAGCGGAAACCCGAGGCCCACGGCGTGACTTTCCCATCGGGCGCGACCTTCAAGATCCAGCCCCGCCAAGGCACCGCGGAATACATTCGTCCGATGCGACCGCGCTCGCGATTTTCACCGCGCACTTCGTGACGGATACCGGCGCCGTCCGAGGCCAGATTCAGCGAGATGAACCACCCGCCATCCGGCGCCGCGACCGGGCCGAACGCAAACTCGTGGTAGTTCCCCGTCATCCCAAAGGCGTCGGTGATCGTCTCGTAACTGTCGGCCACGCCGTCGGCGTCGGTATCGCGCAGCCGCGTCAACTCGGGCCGCTGCATCACGATCACTTCGTCATTCGTCGGCGCGAGCAGACCGAGCGGCTCGTGCAGGCCTTGAGCGAAGAGCTTCCACTCCTGCGTCGCCGGGTCGTAGGTGTAAACTTCGCCCCGATGAAAGCAGGCGACGAGTTTGCCATCCGGGCGGAAGGCGAGCCCGCCGACTTCCGGCGAAAGTCCCGGCGGCGTGGCGATGTCTTCGACCGTGTAGTAAGGGCTCGGGCCTTGGTCGGCCGCGAACGCGCTGTGAGCCGCGAGAAGCAGCGGGAGAATGAAGCGTTTCATTGGGCCGATTTGGAAGAGGTTTTGGTCGCGGGTTTCGCCGCTGGTTTGGACCCCGGTTTGGCGGGAGCCGCGGGTTTGGCTGGGGCCGCAGTCTCCGGTTTTGGGACCGGTTTAGGAGGTCCCTTTCCGCGTTCAGTTTCGTAAAGAGCGGCGATCTCCTTGGCGTCGAGCACGCGGGCAAAAATGCGCGCTTCATCGAGCGTCGCGCCGGCGAAACTTGCCTTCCCGAGCGAACCGAGGAACAACTCCGCCTCGCCCGGCAACGGCGCCGCTGCGGCCATCCCGGCCGGTTTTCCATCGAGGTAAAAGCGCAGTTGCTTGCGGTCGAGCGTCGCGACGAGATGGTGCCAGAGGTCATCCGCTTCCATCGGCATCGCGGCCACGATTTTTGCCTCCTGCTTCGCCGATTTGACCCGCACGCCATAGCCGGGCACGCCCACGAGATTTGCCCCGAGCGCGAATTCCCCCTCGTCCGATTTCGCGCCGATCAGCACCTGCTCCGGCGTCGGTGGTTTCGCAAGTTGCGCCCAGACCGCAAAGGTCGCGCCTTCCGCGAGATCCTTGCCTTTCAAGCCCGTGGCGTGTTCCGATTTTTTGCCGTCGAAGATCACGGCGCGCCCCTTCGGCCCCTCCACCGGCAGCGGCTTTTTTCCCACCAGCGTGTCGTTCATCGACCAGTAGGCCAGCGGCTCGCGATTCAGGATTTCGAGGAAGCTGATCGTGAATTGCTTCGTCTTGTCGGCGGGAATTTTGAGCACCCCATCGATGAACTTCCCCGCGCTGGAACTCGCCTCCACGCCGGCTCCCGGCTCGACCACGAAATAAACCGCGCCTTTCGCGCCGGTCAGTTGATACGTCGCCTCGATCCCGCCGTGGTGCGCCGGCTTGATCAGTTCGCGCACCTCGACGCTACCGACGTTGTAGTGAAACTGCGGGAACTTCTCGACCACGTTGAAGCCGCGGAAACGCACTTCGGTCGGCACTTTTTTCGCCTCGCCGAACCGCAGCGGAAACACGCCCGGTCGATAGTAAATCGTCCCCTGCACTTCCGCGAAAGCGTCGCCATTTCCCTTCCAGTATGGCGTCGGATCGACGAAGCCGCCGCGCCACGCGTAGCGCAGACGGCACGCGCCCGCGTCCCAGCAGTAGCTCTGGCCGCCCGGCAGGGCCACGGCGATCGAGGCTGGCCCGCTGTCGCGCATGAAAGTGCGATACCAATGCGGTGGCTCCGTCGCGTGCGCGTGAAGCTTCGCCGTGTTCGCCTGATCCCGCACCATGTCGGGCAGGTTTTCGTCGTTGGCGATCGTGGGCAACTGCTCCTCGCCCTGCTTGGAGACATACATCGCGCCATACATGACCATGCCGTGGCCGGGATACGTGCAGATGTAGGGATACACGCCTTCCTGCTCGGGCGCGGTGAATTCCAGCGTCGCGGTTTTTCCGGGCACGAGCACCACCGTGTGTTGGAGGATCTTGTCGCTCGGCGGGATGAAAGTCTGCTCCGGCGTGATCGGCATGGTCATCGCCGCATTGACGATTTCCATCCGCGCGCCAGGCGCCACGAGGACGAAGTTGTGCGCCATGTCGTCGGCGTTCTCGATCTCGATCTTCACCTTCGCCCCCGGCTTTACCACGAAGCGCGGCGGATCATAGCGAAGCCCGGCGATGGTCTTCATCTCGATCGGCTCGACCTCCTGTGCCGCAGCAGGCCGGGCCAAAACGAGTGACAAGCTGAGAAGAACGGCAGTGGTGAACCGGAGGAGCATGGTGGTGAGATACGAAACGAGGGAGATAACAGTTTCCCGCTCCACCTCACCACAACTCAATTTCTCGGGATTCCTTCGCAGCCATCGACTGCGACGCCTCGCGGAACAAGCGTCGGCTGGAGACGGGTGCGGGCTTACGGCGCCGCGACCCGCAGGGCCGACCAAGGCGGAGAGCCGTGTTTAGACCTTGGCGCGGAGAGACTCGATATGCTTCCTACTCGGCCCTCCACTCCCTTTCGCGTGAACTTTTCACCCTGCCTTGTCCGTTCGCTCGCCACTGTCTTCGCCTTGTCGCTCGCGAGCTGTGCGCAGTATTCCACCGTCTCGGAAAAGCGACCGTCCTATCACTATCGGCCGCTCACGCCGATGGGCGCGCTCATCACCAAAGCGCTCAAGACTCCGACCGGAAAAGCCGACCCCGCGCTCGGTAGCTACCTCGACGCCGCCGCGGGCGCCGCCCGTCAGCTCGAACAAAACCCTCACGACGCCGACGCCCTGCGCGACTACAATTTTGCCGTCGGCCGCGTCTTCGAAGTCATCCACGATTCCCAGCTCCAACCTTGGAACAAACCCGTCGCCGCACCCGGCGAAAGCGGCCCGTGGCAACTCACCGTGCAGAGCGACAAACGTCCCGAGCGCGACCCGGCCAACTACCACATCCTGCCCGCCGATCGCTACCACTTTAGCGGCACCTACGTGACCAAACGCGCGACCAAAGACGGACTCGGAGCGCCGCTCGTCGTCACGACCAAGCCGGAGATCGATTACCGAAAAATCGACCGGTTCGCGCAGGGCAAACACATCTACTACGGAATGACCGCGGTGCTGCGCTTTGAAGCACGGCGTTGCACCGCTTCGTTCGTCGATCCGCTCTCGGTCGAGACGGTGAAATTCGGCACACACACTTATCCGCTCGCGGCTGATTTCACCGCACCGCTCGCCCTCCTGCTGGCCCGCGAGAATCCCAAGAAGCTCGAACTCGCCCGCCTGCTTCGCCCCGAAAAATACGCCGAGACCGCGCGTCTCGCCCGCCTCCAGCCGTACGATCCGGCGAAGATTCCCGTCGTCTGCGTGCATGGGCTCATGGATTCGCCCGCGACGTGGGCGCCGATCATCAATGCCTTCCGGGCCGATCCGGAAATCCGCGCGCGGTACCAATTCTGGTTTTACAGCTATCCGAGCGGCTACCCGTATCCCCACTCCGCCGCGATCATGCGCCAGCAACTCGACGCCATCAACGCGCGCTACCCCGGCCACAAAAAACTCGTCCTCATCGGCCACAGCATGGGCGGCATCATCAGTCGCACCATGCTGACCGACAGCGGCCTGACGTTGTGGAATACCGCTTTCTCCAAACCTCCGGCGCAAACAAACCTGTCCTCGGATGCGCGCAAAACCCTCACCGACGCCCTCATCTTCAAGCATCGGCCGGAAGTCGGGCGCGTCATCTTCATCTCCGCCCCGCACCGCGGAAGCACCCTGGCCACAAACTGGGTCGGGCGCATCGGCTCCAGCCTCGTGCATGCGCCGACGACGCTCATGAAAATCGCCAACGAGGCTTTCGATGTGGCCACCCTCGACACCACGGCGTTCAAGATGAAACGCCTGCCAAACAGTATCGACACGCTTTCGCCGGACAACCGCTTCGTGAAAGCGATCAATACTCTCCCACTCGCGCCGGGCATCCCTTTCCACTCGATCATGGGCGACCGCGGCAAGGGTGGGAACAAGGACCCCACTCCACCCGTGAGCAGCGACGGCATCGTGCCCTACTGGAGCAGCCATCTCGATGGCGCGCAGAGCGAACTCATCGTCCCCTCCAGCCACAACGCGCATCAGACTCCGCAGGCCATCGAGGAAGTGCGGCGCATCCTCAAGCTGCACGCGCGCTAGCCGTCACCGCTTACACCGCCAGCGCTTCGCCGAGCGCGGGCAGCTTCACCTGCACATGATGCAAGGTGCGCAGGCGCTCCGCCAAAACCTCGCGGGCACGATCCTCGCCGTGCGTAAGGAAAACGTGCGGGCGCTGCGCCGCCACATGGGAGAACCACTTCAGCAGGTCACGCTGGTCGGCGTGCGCGCTGAATCCGCCGAGCGTGTGAATCTTCGCCTTCACCTGGATCGTCTCGCCAAAGATGCGCACCTCCTTCTCACCATCGACCAGTCGCCGGCCGAGTGAGCCCGCGCTTTGAAAGCCGACGATGATCACGTGCGTCTGCGGCTTCCAAAGGTTGTGCTTGAGATGATGCAGGATGCGTCCGGCATTGCACATGCCTGCGCCGGCCATGATGAAGCACGGTCCCGGCACCTGGTTGATCCGCTGCGACTCCTCCGCGGAACCCGTGGCCTGCATCGTGCGCAGATCCGACTTCATGTCGCCATCGCGCAAAAACTTCCGCATCTCGCCGTCGTAGAGGTCGGGATGTTCGCTGAGAATCCGCGCGGCCTCGATCGCCATCGGGCTATCGAGGAAAACGGGGAACCGCTCAACCTGACGCTCGCGGAACATCGACGCGAGGAGCAGCGTCAGCAGTTGCGCGCGGCCGATCGCAAACGTCGGCACGAGGATCCGTCCCCGGTCGCGCACCGCCTCCTGCACGATGGCGATGAACTCTTTGATCGTCTCGCCGAGCGAGCGGTGATTGCGATCGCCATAGGTGCTTTCGAGAAAGACCACATCGGCTTCCTCGAACGGCTCGAACTCGCGCAGGATCGGCGCATGGATCGGCCCGAGATCGCCGGAGAAAACCACGCGCTTCGTGCGGCCCTCATCTTCGACCAGCAGTTGCAGGCTCGCCGAGCCGAGCATGTGCCCCGCTTCCGCCCAGATCGCCTGGATGCCCGGCGCGACCTCGACCGGCTGCTGGTAAGGCACGGGACGGAACTGCGTGAGAATCTGCTCCACCTCCTCCAGCGTGTAGAGCGGCGTGAGCAAGGGCTTGCCCGCGCGCTCCTGCCGACGATTGCGGCGCTCAATGTCAAAGCGCTGAACCTTGGCCGAATCGCGCAGCACCAACCCCGCGAGTTGGATCGTCGCGGGCGTGGCAAAGATCGTCCCCGCATATCCGCATTGCCTGAGCAACGGCAACCGGCCCACGTGATCCAGATGCGCATGCGTGATCAACACCGCGTCCACCTTGCCCGTGTTTTGCCCGCCGGGAATGACATTGAGCGCATCCGCCCTTTTGCCGCCTTGGAAAAGACCGCAGTCCACCAGAACGCGAGCACGTTTGGTTTCGAGGAGATATGCCGAGCCGGTGACTTCGCCGCCGGCCGCACCGTGAGGAGTGATGATCATGGGGGAGTGAAAACGAAGCCACGATGCCGGGGCGGAGCCCTCCCGCGCAAGAGCCAACTCCGCGCCAAGGCGACCGACTTCACCGCGCGCCCCAGGGGGTTCCGCTCCGCCGCCCGCAGTTCACGGCTGATGGCGCCGGTGCAGTAAGGACGCCCATTTTCTGGCGTCTTACTTCAGGACTTCGGCAAACCATTCACGCAGACGAATCCGCGCCGGGCTGGGGCGGAGAACCCACGCGTCATTGTGATTGCGGAAGCCGGTGCCGGTGATGGTGAATTTCCCTGCATCCGACAGGCCGGACTCGCGCAGGTAGCGCTCGGTGCCGGCGGCGTTGGCGCCTTCGCCGCAGATGAATTGCGGACGTCCGCCGAGACGCCGCAGGCGCGCTGCGGCGGACGCGCGATCGGCGCCGGGATAAGGCCAGCCGGTGCGCACGCCGTCGTAGTGGCTGTAGCAGATGAAGGCGCGCCAGAGCCGGGCGGTGGCGTCGTCGTGCAGGCCGAGGTAATTGGCGGCGATGGCGCCGCGGGAGAATCCGGCGAGGACGACGCGCGCGGGATCGCCGCCGTATTTCTCGCAGACGAAACGCACCGTCGCGCGGACGTAGGCGAGCGTGGACTCCGGGTCGTAGGCCGGTGGATCGCCCCACCAGGTGACGACGTTGGCCGTCGCGGCAGCATTGAGATACGGCACGCAAACCCAGATTGCACCTTCGCCCGCGGTGAGGCCGTAGCCGAGATTGCTGCCTTCCACACGTCCGTTGCTCACGTCGCCGAATTGATTGCGGAAATTCCCATTGCCGGCCCACTCGATGATGACGGGGCACTTCCGCCCGGGGTGCCAATCGCGCGGCAAATAGAGGGCGTGATAGACCTCGGTTTTTTTCCAGCTCGGTGTGGTCTGGCGCACGCGCTGACCGGCGGCGGGTTCGCCGCGGATCATCTCCGGCACGAGCATATCCGGCGTGACGCTGGTCATGTCGGGCAGCTCTTCCGCCGCAGCGGAAACGGCGAGCAGGAGGGCGGCGCAGAGCAGAGAGGACGGCTTCATGGCGGAGGGCAGTGGAGCGCCGCGATACCCGCGAAAGCAAGGATTCATCAAGCTTTCCTCCGCGCGGAATAATCGCTCGACAGACTCCGCGCCCGCTTCCCACACTCCCCGCCCCTATGAGATTCGGAAATCAAGTCGCCATCGTCACCGGAGCCGGGCGCGGCATCGGCCATGCCATCGCTTTGCGCCTCGCCAGTGAAGGCGCGCGCGTCGCCGTAGTGAGCCGCACGGAGCAAAACGCCAACCGCACGGCGGAGGAAATCAACGCGAAATTTGCCGGACTAGCCAAGGCCTACGCCGTGGATGTGGCGGACCAGGCGGCGGTGAAAAAACTCGTCGAGCAGGTGCTCATCGATTTCTCGCGGATCGACATTCTCGTGAACAACGCCGGCCTCACGCGCGACGGACTTTCCATGCGGATGAGCGAGGCGGATTGGGACATCGTCATCGATACGAATCTGAAGGGCGCGTTCAATTTCATCCAGGCCGTGGAGCGCCCGATGATCAAGCAGCGCAGCGGGCGGATCATCAATATCGCCAGCGTCGCGGGCATCATGGGCAATGCCGGGCAGGCGAACTACGCGGCGAGCAAGGCGGGGCTGATCGGCTTGACCAAGGTGATCGCGCGCGAGCTTTCCAGCCGCGGCATTACGAGCAACGCGGTCGCGCCGGGCTTTATCAGCACGGACATGACGGATGTGCTGCCCGATGCGATCAAGACGGGCGTGGTCGGCCAGATCCCGCTCGGGCGTTTTGGCGAACCGGACGATATTGCCAATGCTGTCGCTTTTCTCGCGAGTGCGGAAGCGAACTACATCACCGGCCAGGTGCTGACGGTGGATGGCGGGATGGTGATGTAAAAGCCGACGGCGATGGTTTGGGAATACCTCACGGAGACCGGCTGGGAAGTCGTTTCCGCCTTCGACACCAACTCAGCCCCGTACGGCGAAAGCCGGGAAATCGTGATGATCCTCAAACGGTCCAAACCACTAGCTTAGCAGCCATGCTCCTCTACCTCCTCCGCCACGCGGATGCGGATACTCCCGCGCCGAGCGATGACGCCCGCGCCTTGTCCGAAAAAGGCCACGGGCAGGCGCGCAAGGTCGCGCGTTTTTGCGAAGCGCATGACGTGCAAGTCTCGCTCGTCCTTTCCAGCCCGCTGCGCCGCGCGCACGAGACGGCCCAGCCCGTGGCTGAAACTCTGCGCGCCGAACTTCTCATCCAGCAATGGCTGGCCAGCGGGATGCACCCGCACGCCGCGCTCGAGGAGCTGCGCGCCTACCGCACGCAGGGCAGCGTGATGCTCGTCGGCCATGAGCCGGACTTCTCGCTCTTCGCCGGGCACCTCCTCGGCCTGCCGACAAATAACGCCATCCACATTCGAAAAGCCTCACTCACGCTCCTCGAAATCGACGTCTTCCGCGCGGGCGCGGCGTCGCTCATCTTCACCCTGCCCTGCCGCTTGATGTGATCTCGAAAATCCTCCATTCCCAAAACTTCGCCGCCGACGCGGCGCGCCTTATCCTCGAACACGCCCGCTCCGCCATCGCCGGGCGCGGGCTTTTCCGCCTCGGGCTCACGGGTGGACGTTCGCCCGCAGCGGTGAATGCCGCGCTCGTCGCCACCGCGGGCGATCTGCCCTGGAGCAAGGTGCAGTTCACCTTCGGCGATGAACGCTGCGTCCCGCCGGATCACGAGGATTCCAACTACCGCCTCGCCCACCAATCGCTCTTCGCGCCCGCCGGAGTTCCCGAGGGAAACGTCTTCCGCATGCGCGGCGAGATCGATCCCGAGACCGCCGCGCGCGAATACGAAGCGAAGCTCGCCGCCGTCTCCGCGCGGTTGGGCGAGAAGCGCTACGCGCACGACCTGCTGCTCCTCGGCCTCGGCGAAGATGGCCATATCGCCTCACTCTTCCCCGGCATCCCGGCGCTTGATGAATCCGAGCGCCTCGTCGTCCCCGTGATCGGACCTAAACCTCCGCCACAACGCCTCACGATGACCTATCCGCTCATCAACGCCGCACGCCACATTCTGTTCTTCGTGCCCGACCCGGCCAAAGCAGCGATCGTCGAAGGCGCGATCAAGGGCGACGCGCGTTATCCCGCTTCGCAAGTCCACGGCGCCGAGCAGACCACGTGGCTGCTCGGCTGGTGATCCGCGACTAAAGCGCGGGGCGTAGGACCACGCGGCGCAGGTCCATGACGGCCGCGCCCTTTTTGTTCTGCGGCTTCACGGCGATGGTTTGCTTCCCCGCGGGCAGATCGACCGTACCGATGGTGCGCTGGATGAAGTTCTGGAAGTGGCCGGTCGGCTCGACGGTGAACTTCAGCGTCTGTCCGCCGATCTCGACACTCACCTCGGAGCCACCGGTGCTGCCGCAGCCTTGCTGCACCTCCACCTCGTATTTGCCCGCGGTCGCCACGTCGAAATCCCAGCTCGCCCAGTCCTCGGGCTGCGTCCAGAAACCGACCGTGTTCTTATAGGTCTGCGGCTCGACGCGGATCTTGGTGCCGTGGACCTGCGCGTCTTTGGCGTGCAGGCGGATGTCGCCCTCGGCAGGCGTGACGCGCGCCTTGTTGCCTTTCACCGCCGCGTTCATCGCCGTGCGCCACGGCTGCTGCTGCGCTTCCATCTCGGCGCTGGTCTTCGCCGCCACAAATTTCGACGAATCCACATCGATATAAAGCGCCTTGTGCAGCGCGGGATCGAAGGCGGGATTCGGCGCGTTCTTCTGCGCGCCGATACTTGTCCGCCACGCGGCGAGCTTGGCCCGGAGCGCTTCCGCACGCGGCGCCTCGGTCTTGGCGAGGTCGATCTTTTCCGCGGGATCGGTCGCGAGGTTGTAGATCTCCACGCTCCCGTCTTCGTATTGCTCCACGAGCTTCCAGTCGCCCTCGCGCACGGCTCCAGCGGGGCGCCCGCCTTGGTTGGTGTAATTTGGGAAGTGCCAGAAGAGCGGGCGCGGCGCGAGCGAGCCGCCGGTGAGCAGCTTGGTGAGGCTCACGCCGTCGAGCGGGCCGGTGGTCTTGGAAACCTCCAGGCCGGCGGCTTCGATGAGCGTCGGCACGAGGTCGGTGAGCACCACCGGCGTCTCGTTCACAATGCCGGGCTGCACTTTCCCCGGCCAGCGGACGATCAGCGGCTCGCGCAGCCCGCCTTCGTAGAGATAGCCTTTGCCGGCGCGGAAGGGCGTCTGGTGCGTGGCGGGCGTCCCGGGAAATTCCAGCACGTGCAGGCCGCCGTTATCGCCGGTGAAGATGACCAGCGTCTTCTCGGTGAGCCCGAGCGCGTCGAGCTTGGCGAGCAGCCGACCCACGCAGTCGTCCATGCGCTCGATGACCGACGAGTAGGTCGGATTGAACACGCCCGCGTATTTCGCGATGTCCTCCGGACGTGCGCCGAACGGGATGTGCGGCGTGTTATGCGGCAGGTAGAGGAAAAAGGGCGCGTCCTTGTTTTTCTCGATCCACTGCTCGGCCTGCGCGGTGAGATCGTATTCGCCTTTGCTCCCCTCCTCCGCGGTCGGCTTGGTGTTCGCCTTGCCGGCATAGACGAAATCGAACCCCTGCTTCTCCGGGCCGAAGCTCTTCCCGCCGAGATGCCACTTGCCGATGCACGCCGTGGCGTAACCCGCGGTCTTCAGCACTTCGGCGATCGTGTATTCCTCGAGCGGGAGCTGACCCTCGATCACCGGGTTGAGCACCTTCTGCGAGGGCGCGTCGGCGCGGCCGGGGAGGAAGTTCGTGAGATGCAGGCGGGCGGGCGCTTTGCCGGTCATGAGCGCAGCCCGCGACGGCGAGCAAATCGGCTGCGCGCAATACGCCGTGGTGAAGCGCATGCCTTGCGTGGCGAGCTTGTCGAGGTGCGGGGTCGAGAGGTCCTTGCGGCCGTAGCAGGAGAGGTCGTTCACTCCGAGATCGTCGGCGAAGATGAGGATGATGTTCGGCTTATCGGCGGCGAGGGCGGAAGCGGCGAGGAGGAGCAGGGCGAGGAGGGCGCGGGGAAACATGGCGCGGCGATGTTTGCGCGCACTCACAAATTGGCAATACCCATCTTGCCAGCGCGCCCTTCGCCACAGATTCTCCCCCCATGTCCTCCCTCACCCGTCGCACCGCTCTCAAGACCGTCGCCGTCACCGCGCTCGGGCTCAGCACTCGCCACGCACTTGCCCAAGACACCGTGCCCTACCGCGCCAAGAACGGGCGCATCAAACAATCCGTCGTCCCGTGGTGCTTCAATCCGATGCCCGCTGAGGAGCTCATCAAACACAGCGCCGCGCTCGGGCTGAAGTCTGTGGAACTCATCGACCCCAAGCATTGGCCGCTGATCAAGGAACTCGGCATGACTGTGGCCATCGCCGGCTCGCATGGCTTTGCCAAAGGATTCGCGCACAAGGAGGAGTGGGCCGAGTGCCATGCCAAGCTCCGCTCGCGGATCGAGGAATGCAGCGCCGCGGGCGTCGAGCGCGTCATCACTTTCTCCGGCTTCCGCCGTGGACTCACCGACGAGGAAGGCCACAAGAACATGGTCGCGGGGCTGAAGGAGATCGTCGGTTTCGCCGAGGAGAAGAAGGTCACGCTCTGCATCGAGATGCTGAACTCCCGGGTGGCCACCGAGATGAAAGGCCATCCCGATTATTTCTGCGATTCCATGGAACGCACCGTCGACATCTGCAAGGCCATCGGCTCCGAACGCTGCAAGGTCCTCTTCGATCTCTACCACGTGCAGATCATGCACGGAGATGTCATGACGCGGATCAGCCAGCACCGCGACTACATCGCCCACGTCCACACCGCCGGGGTCCCCGGACGCCACGAGATCAATGCCGAGCAGGAGCTCAATTACCGGCCGCTCATGCAGGCCCTGCTCCAGATCAATTATCACGGCTTCGTCGGCCAGGAATACATCCCCACCATCCCCGACAAGATCGCCTCCCTGGCCGAAGGCGTGCGCATCTGCGACATCTGAGCCATCCACCTTGCCATCTCATTTCACTGAGCCACGGATACGCACGGATGAAACACGGATGGGGAAAAGACCTGTCTTTCATCCGTGCCAATCCCTGTCCATCCGTGGCTAATCTTTCCCCCTTTACACCCCTCCATATGCTCCCCCGCTTCCTCACCCTCGGCCTCGCCCTTGTCCTCAGCCTCAGCGCCCGCGCCGCGGAGCCGTTTGAAATCAAGAACGGCGATCGCGTCCTTTTCCTCGGCGATACTCTCCTCGAACGCGAAGGCACCCACGGCTACCTCGAAACGCGGATGCACCAGCAGTTCCCCGACCGGACCTTCACGGTGCGCAATCTCGCCTTCTCCGCCGATACGCCGCGGGGCTGGTCGCGGGCCAGCTTCGATCCGGCGGCGAAGGGCTTCGAGCGGCTCAAAGAGCAGCTCGCGGTCGTGAAGCCAACGGTCGTCTTCCTCGGCTACGGCATGGCTGCGAGCTTGCAAGAAATCACCGACCGCTCGGGCGATCCGACGCTCAACCCTGATCCGGCGCGCTACGGTGCGGAGCCGATGAGCGCGGTGCGGTTCAAGAAGGAGCTCGGCGAGCTCATGGACGCGATCAATGAAGTCGCCGCGGTGCCTGCGGTTACTCCGGCCAATGCCGGCAACGACCGCGCCTCGCTCAGCGGCACCGCCGTTCGCGGCACCGCCACCGCCGCCGAGCAGTCGGCCGCGAGCACTACGGCGGAAGCGGCGGTCGCTTCGTCCAAGCCGAACCCGCGCGACGCCGCGGGCGGACAACACGCGGCCAAGGTGCGCTTCGTCCTGCTCTCCCCGATCCGGCACGAGGATCTGCGCAGCACCCGGCCGAATCTCCCCGACCCGACGCGGCACAATGAGCTACTCGCGCTATACTCGAAGGCGATCGAGGAGCTGGCGCAGGAGCGCGGGGGGCGGTTCGTGCCCACCCAAAACCTGCAGAAGGCGGTTCGTGAGCAAATCGACAGCCTGAGCGGCTTCTCGAAGGGTCTAGGGAACGCGTTTCCTTCCGCCAAAGTGGTAGTCTCGTTACCCATGCTGACCGACAACGGTATTCATCTCCATGATCAAGGTTACGGAGCCCTTGCTGGGTTCGTCTCCGAACAGCTTTTCGGCAGTGCGCCCGTCTCGGGACCACCCAACATTGATGCATCGCTTGGCCTCCGCGCCGCCATCATCCGCAAGAACGAGCTCTTCTTCCACCAATGGCGTCCGGCGAACTCCACCTACCTCTTCGGCTTTCGGAAGCATGAACAGGGGCAGAATGCCAAGGAGATGCCGATGTTTGATCCCCTGATCGACGCCGCCGAGGCCGCGATCGACCGTCTTAAAAAGACTCCAGCCACAACCCCGAAAACCGCATCGGCCCAGCCAGACGCTGCTCCCGCCAAGCCAGCTCCACTCACCAGCGGGCCGACTCTGCCCAAGCCCGACTTCACCGTGGAGGAGGGCTACCAGATCGAGCTCTGGGCGGAAAACCCGCTCCTCTACAAGCCCACCCAGATGAACTGGGACACGCAGGGCCGGCTCTGGGTGGCGAGCAGCGCGCTTTACCCCCAGATCGCCCCGGGCGGCGAGGCCACGGATAACATCCTCGTCCTCGAAGACACCAACGGCGACGGCCAGGCCGAGAAGAGCACCGTCTTCACCGGCGGCCTGATCATCCCCACGGGCGTGCAGCCCGTTTATATGCCGGGTGCTGATGGGAAAACCCGCTTCGGTTGCTACGTGGGGCAATCCACGGAACTCCTCTACTTCGAGGACACGGATGGGGACGGCCAGGCGGATACCAAGCGGATCCTCCTCTCCGGCTTCGGCACCGAAGACACGCACCATATCATCCACACCCTGAAGCGCGGCCCGGACCGGCGCCTTTACTTCAACCAGAGCGTCTATATCCACAGCCACCTGGAGACGCCTTGGGGCGTGGTGCGGCTGAACTCGGGCGGGGTCTTCGCCTGGGACCCGCGGACCGAGAAGGTGGAGGTGGTGTCGAAGGGCCTGTGGAATACGTGGGGGCTGCAGTTCGATGAATGGGGCGAGATCTTCCAGACCGATGGCGCCGGCTCGACCGGGATCACCTGGAGCTTTCCGGGAGCGACGTTCGCGCCCTTCGAGGGCTCGCGCCGGACGCTGCAGAGCATCAGCCCGGGATCGTATCCGAAGTTCGCCGGGCTGGAGCTGCTGCATTCCCCGCACTTCCCCGCGGACTGGCAGGGGAACGCCATCACCTGCGACTTCCGCGCGCACCGGGTGGTGCGTTTTGGCGTGACCGATCTGGCGATTGGCGAGAAGCCGCAGGCCGGTTTCACGACCAAGGAGATGCCCGACCTCGTGCGCACGAGCGACGTGGCCTTCCGCCCGATCGACGTGAAGATGGGCCCCGACGGCGCGATCTACATCGCCGACTGGTCGAACCCGGTGATCAATCACGGCGAGGTCGATTTCCGTGACCCGCGCCGCGACAAGACCAACGGCCGCATCTGGCGCGTGAGCAAGAAAGGCGCAGCGCCCGTGAAGTGGCAGCCGCTCACGGAAAAGAAGAACGCCGAGCTGCTCGACGGGCTGCTCAGCCCGAGCCTCTGGGAGCGGGAGCAAAGCCGCGAAGTGCTCGGCAGGCGGCTCGTCATGGAAGTGGAATCGCGCAAGTCGGCCTCGCGGACCAGCGGCGCGGTCCATCTCGGCGCCGGCGACCAGGACCACCTCGGTGAATTGGAGGCATGGTATCGCAAGGAGCCCACCGACGCGCGCTTGCGCGAAGTGACCTTCCTGGAGTCGACGTTCATCACCGTGGGCTGGTCGCGCTTCCAAGACCTCATCGCCTCGCCCGATGCCCGGATGCACGCGCTCGTCCCGCGCCTCATGTCCACCATGACTGCGCGCGCCCGGAGCCCCATCTCCCGCCCACCCACCGTCACGACGCCGACCGATGGCCCGACCCCGCAGCGCAACCTCTGGTCGCTGCCCAAGCTCGCCCTCGATCCCCATCCGCGCGTGCAGCTCCGCACCTTGCGCGCCCTCGCCCTCATGCCCAGCGTGCAGAGCGTGGATCTCATCCTCGACACCGCCGTGAAGAAGAAGGACGACCCCTTCCTCGAATACGCCGCGTGGCTCTCGATCAATGACCTCGCGCCTTACTGGACCCAGGCCATCGCCCAGGGCGAGTGGAAGCTGGGAGGGCGCGAGGCGCAGCTCGAATACGGGCTCAGCGCCATCGACCCCACGCTCGCCGGGGCGACCCTCGCGAAGCTCCTCGCCGACGGCCAGATCGGCCTGACCAAAGGGCCGTGGATCGAACTTCTCGGCCGCGCCGGTGGTCCCGAGGAACTCGCCGCGCTCTACGAGTCGCTCATCATTTCCTTTGCCGGCGACTGCTGCCCCGGGCGCCCGATGACGGCCAAGCGCGCCACCGCGATCAGCGAGGAGCAAGGCGTGCGCATCGTCGCCGCGCTCGTCGAAGCCGCCCGCGTGCGCAACATCCGCCCCGAGGGCGAACTCTCGGTCGCGGGCCTCGTGCCGCATTCACCGAAAGCGCTCGCGCCGGGCCTGCTCCAGCTCGCCGGTCTGTGGAAAACGAAGGACGCGCTGGAAGTGCTGCCCGCTGCCGCGAACGGCAGCGACACGCCGCAGCGCGTGGCCGCGATCGAGGGCCTGCGCGCGCTCGGCGGCCCCGCAGCGATCAAGGCGCTCGAAGCGCTCTGCGCTCCCGCCCAGTCCTTCGGCATCCGCCGGACTGCGCTCACCGCGCTGGCCTCGGTGAAGCTGGCCAGCGCCACGCCCTTTATCCCCGCGATCCTCAAGGACGCGCCGAATGAAGCGGAGTCGCTCGCCACCTGGCGCGGCCTGCTCGCCGTGCAGAACGGGGCCAACGTCCTCGCCAAACAGGTCGCCGATGGCGCCTGGGCGAAGGACCTCCCGAAGACCAACCTGACCGCCGGCGTCCGCGCCGCGCGCGAAGGTGGCCGCAAAGCGCAGCCGCTGCTCGCCGCGCTCACCCCGATCGCTGGCGTGACCACCGCGCCCACCGCGCCCGCGGATTACAAGGACCTCGCCGCGCGCGCCAAGCAGAACGGCGACCCGGCGCAGGGCGAGCTGATCTACCGCCGCGCGGCGAGTGGCTGCGTGACCTGCCACGCCATCGGCGGCGCGGGTGGGATCGTCGGCCCGTCGCTCACATCCATCGGCGCGAGTGCGCCCGCGGATTACATCATCGAAAGCATGCTCGCTCCGAATGCCAAGGTGAAGGAGGGCTACAACGCCGTGACCCTCAAGCTCAAGGACGGGACCGAGGCGACGGGCATCCAGGCGCGCGAGACCGCGCAGGAGGTGATCCTCCGCAACATCGCCGGGCAGGAGACAGCGGTGCCGAAGGCGAGCATCACCGGCAAAACGGATGTGGGCTCGATCATGCCGATGGGCCTTATGGAAACGCTCAGCGACCGCGAGAAGCTGAACCTTTACGCCTTCCTCAGCGAGCTGGGCAAACCCGGCCCGTATGATGCCAGCAAGGGCGGCGTCGCCCGGGTGTGGCGCATGTATTCCGCCGCGCAGGAGCCACAGGCGCTGAAGCAGGAGACCAAGGACTTCCCGCCCTTCCTCTACAGCAACGTGGACGGCCGCGTGTCGCAGGCGGTGTTCACCGAGGCCCTGCCGATGATCGGCGAGGTCGGCGGGCACTTCTACGTGAGCGCGCAATTCCAGGTCGCGACCGGCGGCAAGACGCGCTTCACCTTCGCAGGCATCAGCACCGCGTGGCTCGACGGCCAGCCGCTGGCCATCGCCTCGGAGCCGAACCCTGCGCCGACGCTGACGCCCGGCGTCCACACGCTGACCGTGAAGATCGACCGCTCGGCGATCCCCGCGATCCTCCGCGCCGAAGCCGAGGGCGTGAACTTCCTCGGCAACTAAGCGCCCAAGAAATCGCGCTCGTCACACCTTATCCCCCACACCACGCTCACCCTCTCTTCTCCCATGAAAACCACCCACCCCTTGCGCCTCCGCGCGCTCTTCCTCAGCTCCGTCTGCTTCACCGGCTCCGCCATCGCCGATGTGAAGCTGCCCTCGATCATCTCCGACAACATGGTGCTCCAGCAGGAAACGCCCGCGACCGTGTGGGGCTCGGCCGACGCCGGGGAACAGGTCAAGGTGACCTTCGCCGGCAAAACCGCGCAGGCCACGGCGGATGAGAAGGGCAAGTGGAAGGTGAAGTTCGAGGGCCTCAAACCCGAGGACAAAGGCGAGCTGACCGTCGCCGGCAAGAACACGCTCACGATCAAGAACGTGGTCGTCGGTGAAGTGTGGGTGGCCTCAGGGCAGTCGAACATGGAGTGGACCGTCGCTGGATCGAAGGACAAGGACGAAGAAGCCAAGGCCGCCGATTTCCCGCTGATCCGGATGTATACCGTGAAGAAAAACCCGCAGCCCGCGCCTGCGGAGGACACCACCGGCCAATGGCAAATCTGCACGCCGCAGACCGTGCCGAGCTTCTCGGCCGTCGGCTACTTCTTCGCCCGCCGACTTTACCAGACGATCAAGCAACCGATCGGCGTCATTCATACCTCGTGGGGCGGCACGCCTGCGGAATACTGGACGCCCAACCCAGTGCTCGCGGCAAACAAAGAGCTCAAGACTTACATCGATGGCTGGGACAAGGCCGTCGCCACGTATCCCGCCGCCAAGGCGAAGTTCGAGGCGGATCTCGCCGCTTGGAAGGAGCTGACCAAGACGCCCGCGCCGGAAGGCAAGAAGCACCCGAACCAGCCCCGTCCGCCGCGCGGCGACGTGAACAACGCGACCGGCCAGCCCGCTTCGCTCTACAACGGCATGATCGCCCCGATCACCAACTACGGCATCCGCGGCGCGATCTGGTATCAAGGCGAGTCGAACGCCAGCCAGCCCGACCTCTACAAGGTGCTCTTCCCCTCGATGATCCAGAGCTGGCGCAAGGCGTGGAACAGCGAGTTCCCCTTCCTCTTCGTGCAACTCGCGAACTTCATGCAGCGCCACGAGCAGCCCACCGACACGAACTGGGCGCGCCTCCGCGAAGCGCAGCTCGAAACGCTGGAACTCCCGCGCACCGGCATGGCCGTGGCCATCGACATCGGCGAGGCCAATGACATCCACCCGAAGAACAAGCAGGACGTCGGCAAGCGCCTCGCGCTTTGGGCCGAATCGACCGTCTATTACAAGGATCAGGAATACTCCGGCCCGCTGCCCGGCGGCTTCCAGGTCGAGGAAGGCAAGGCGCGCCTCACCTTCCGCAACGGCGAGGGGCTGAAGGCGGCCGACGGCGGCAAGATCAAGGGGTTCGCCATCGCCGGTGAGGACCGCAAGTTCGTCTGGGCCGATGCCGAAGTGCAGGGCGATCACATCGTGATCAGCAGCTCCGAAGTGGCGAAGCCGGTCGCCGTGCGCTACGGCTGGGCCGACAATCCGGAAGTCAACCTGATCAATGGCACCGGTCTGCCCGCTTCACCCTTCCGCACCGACGAGTGGCCGATCGGCTCCTCCAAGTAGCCCTCCGCGCAATCAAAACGGCCGCCGGTTCGTCGAAAGGAGTTGGGTTCACTTTGAACCCATCGACCTTCCGCACCGTCACACCCCGACCAGCCATGTCCCATCCTCTCGCCCCATCACCCACCCTTCGCGTCCTGCTCCTCCTCGTCACGTGGCTCGCCGGACTCGGCGCGGTCCAGGCGCAATTCGATGCCGCGGAAAAGCCACAGGTCACGCCGAGCCTCGTCTCGGACGCGGCGGAGATCACTCCGGGCAAACCATTCACCGTCGGCGTGCGGCTCCAGATGCTGCCTGGCTGGCACGTCTATTGGCAGGCGCCCGGCGACTCCGGCGCGCCGCCGAAGATCGAGTGGACGTTGCCCGAAGGCTTCAAGGCGGGCGAGATCCAGTGGCCGATCCCGACCGCGCATTTCGACGACGGCGACATGCTCACCTACGTCTTCGAGCACGACGTGGTGCTCCCCGTGGAGATCACCCCGCCCGCGACGCTCCCCGACGGCGAACTCGTTCTCAAAGCCAAGCTGAAGTGGCTCGTCTGCGAGAAAATCTGCGTGCCGGGTGAAGGCGACGTGGAACTCAAGCTGCCCGACGCCAACGCCGCGCAGAACGCCGAACTCCTCAACCAATGGCGCGCCCAGCTCCCGAAGACCACTGGTGCGCCATTCACCGTGAAATGGGATCGCAGCAAAGCCACGGAGTTTGCGCTCCGCATCGAAGGGCTCCCAAAGGACTTCAAGGCCGAGTTCTTCCCGCTGCCGCCGGAGGGCGCGAAAGCGGCGCATCCGAAAGTGAGCGCCATCGCCGAGGACGGCACACGGACCATCACCTTCCCGATCGAGGAAGGCGGCGCAGCGAATCTCGCGTGGCGCGGCGTGCTCGCGACCGGCCAGTCCGAGGCTCCACGCGAAGGCTGGCTGCTCGATTCCGCCAGCGCCGCGACCTTCGCCCCTGCCCCGGCGACGACCGGCGCCGTCACCGCCGAACCCACGCGCAGCCTCGCCACGATCCTGTGGAGCGCGTTTCTCGGCGGACTCATTCTCAACCTCATGCCGTGCGTGCTGCCCGTCATCGCCCTGAAGATCTTCGGCTTCGTGCAGCAGGCCGGCGAAGATCCGCGCCGCGTTTTCCGCCTCGGCCTCGCGTTCGTCGGCGGCGTGTTCACCTTCTTCCTCGCGCTCGCGGGGCTGATCGTCGGGCTAAAAGCCGCGGGCATCAACCTCACGTGGGGCTTCCAGTTCCAGCACGTCGGCATCCTCGTCGGGCTCATCGCGCTCGTCTTCCTCTTCGGGCTGAATCTGCTCGGCGTCTTCGAGATCGCGCTGACCGGCGGCGCGGCGTCGAAGCTCAGCGAACTCTCCAGCAAGGAAGGCTACAGCGGTGCGTTCCTGCACGGCATGTTCACCACGCTGCTCGGCACGTCCTGCACCGCGCCGTTCCTCGGCGCCGTGTTAGGCTTCGCGTTCGTCGCGCCGGCCCATGTCGCCTTTGCCATCTTCGCCGCGATCGCCGCAGGCATGAGCCTTCCGTATTTCCTGCTCACCGCGAACCCCAAGTGGATGCGCTTCCTGCCCAAGCCCGGCACGTGGATGGAGCGACTCAAGCAATTCATGGGTTTCATCATGCTCGCGGTCGTGGTGTGGCTGCTCGGCGTGCTCGGGCAAAGCCGCGGCATCGATCCGCTGATCGGCGTGAGCAGCTTCCTGCTCGTGCTCGGTGTCGCCAGTTGGGTGCTCGGCGCGTTCGGAGGGCGCATCGTTTCGTGGATCGTGATCGCGGTGCTCGTGGGCGGTGGTTACTTCCTTTTCCTCGACGGCAAACTGACCAACACCGCGAAGGCGTCTTCCTCCGAGCCCGCCAGCCCGAACCGCATCGCGTGGCAACCGTGGAGCGACGCGCGCGTCGCCGAAGCTACCAAGGCCGGACAACCGGTGTTCGTGGACTTCACCGCCGACTGGTGCCTGAACTGCAAATACAACGAGAAGTTTGTCCTCGAGACCGACCCGGTCCGCGCCGCGCTCAAAGCAAAGAACGTTCTCCCGCTCAAGGCCGACTGGACGAATGCCGATCCCGCGATCACCGCGACCCTCAAGAAACACGGCCGCGTCGGCGTGCCCGTCTATCTGCTTTATCCCGCGGGTGGCGGCGCGCCGGTGCTGCTCCCGGAAATCCTCACGCAAGCGATCCTCCTCGACGCGCTGAACAAGCTCGGGAGCTAGAGCGCCGCGACGATCACCGGCGCGGATTTCACCCGCACAAACGGCCGCAGCGTCTCCAGCGGCGCAGCGGTGGCGACCGTGTAGATCGCGTCGCCCTCGGACCACGAGGCAAAGCTCCAGCCATTCAGCTCGCGGAACTGCGGAGTCGCACCCGGCGGCGCATCGCGGAAGTCGCGGCGATGCGTGACCCACAGATGCACGAGTTCGCCTTCATCCACGCCCGGCTTTTTCTCCCGCCAAAAGCACGCCAGATACGCCGGGCGGCCTTGCACATCGACGACCTGGCAGCCGAAACCGGAAAGCGCCTGCAGCTTCGCCGGGATCTGGAAATCCTTGGGCGCACCTTGCGCGACGAGCCACGCGCGGAGTTCCGAGGGATCTTGTGAGCGCTTAGGCAGTTCAGGCGGCGTGCCGAAAAACTCGATGACCCGCGGCGCGAGCACCGCGTAGGAAATCGGTCGCCCCTCCTGTGGCCACCATAAGACACCCGCGGCAAACAACACGAACCCGGCCGCCGCCACGAGCGCCCAGCGCCACGCGCGCGAAAAGGCGACGACCTTGCTCGGCCCGCTCTCCCCTTTCGCCTCGCCACCTCCCTGCGCGAGAATCGCCTCCACCTTGTCGCTGGAAAGCGACTGGGCGTCGTAATGATCGCGAAGTTGTTTGCGGAGATCGGACACGAGGTGTTTCAGCGAGGCAGAGTCACGCTCGACGAGAGCGCATAGAAGGTAACGAACAGCGCGAGCAATTGATTGCCGCCCGCGGAGGGATTATCCGCTGCGGCCGCGCGAAGTTTGGCGATGGCTCGGTGCAGCAGGCTGAGCACGGTGCCGCGCGGCTGGCCGGTGAGCTGCGCGATTTCTTCGGCGGTGTGGCCTTCGTAGTAGTGCAGGAAAAGCGTCTCGCGTTCGACCGGGCGCAACACCGCGAGCAGCGCATCGAGGTCCCCCTTCACACCTGACTCTTCCGCCGCGACGGGCGGCAGCGCCGGCGCCTCAGGCTGATCGAGCGACTCGAAGTGGACGATTTTCTTCCGCCGGCACTGATCCACGAAAAGGTTGCGCACCGCGGTGAAGAGCAGCGCGTTCGACGCCACGCCGCCATAGCTGCGGCAGAGCTTGAGCCACGCCTCCTGCACAAGGTCCTCGGCATCCGCCGCGTGATGCGTCAGCGCGAGCGCGTAGCGGAAGCCGCATTGCAGCCGCTGCGCGTCGGTCAGAATCGGTTTGTCGGTGGAGGCGTCCAAGCGGTCCAAGAAGTTCGATTGCTGATGTATCGACGCAAACCAGTTCACGCAATTGCTACTTCCGCCCACCGCCATACGCGCTACCCTTTTCGCTTCCCCCATGCGCGAAAAAACTCTCATCGCCGTGCAATCAAACGACATCCTCGCTCGTCCCCCAGATCATGCCGTCGTCCTCTGCATCCAACACCGCCTGCCAGCGCGGGCCAGCGTGACCACCCATTTTGCCTGTTGATCTCGCGAATTCCTCGCGGACCCGGCGGGTAGAAACCAGAAACCAAACCAGACCAGACAAAAACCAAATGAAGAACCAATCCACCAGCAAGGCCCTGCTCGCAGGCGCCGCCATCGCCGGCCTCCTCTCGGGCGGCTTCACTGCTCAGCTCAACGCCGCGACTACCACGGCGAAGACGAGCGTCCAATCCGCCGGCGTGCTCGCCGACGAGAAGAAGGGCGAAACCCATGACTGCGCGGGCAAGAACACCTGCAAGGGCAAGGGCGGCTGCAAGTCCGGCGACAAAGGTTGCCAGGGCAAGAACTCCTGCAAAGGCAAGGGCGGCTGCGCCGTGAAGGACGGCAAGCCGGTGATGCCGATGCCGAAGAAGTAGTCCTTGCTCGTTTCGGGGGGCTCCGGTCATTCGTGGCCGGAGCCCTTGGAGTCGCTCAAGGCTGCTCCCGCAAAGCCTGCCGCATTCTTTCCTTCTCAGCGTTACCGAGCCCCTCCGCCGCCGAGTTGGCCTCGTCGGATTCGAAAAGCGAGGCAGCACGGCGGAGGAACGCGAGATGTTCTCGCACTCGTCGACAGTACCTGCAGTACAGGAAATGGATGTGCATCCGGAGGCGGGTCCGCAGCGGTAGCTGTCGATCGAGCATCGCAGAAATCATTTCCGTCATATCCTCGCACGCCGGGCTGACAATACGGAACAGGCGGCGAATCGAACCTGAACTGGTGGATCCGGTGGACATCAGGAAAACAAAGTGGTGAGGCCGCAGTTGGGGTGACTGAGCCGTGCATAATCAGTCGCCCGAAAACACGGATGCTAACAGCGGCGGACCGAAAAACATTTTCCCTTCGCACTAACGATCATTCTTGCGAATCGCGCAGACAGCTCTTGATGCGCTCCTTCACTGCCTCATCCAGCCGATCGGGCATGACTTCATCGATGTGCTCCGGAAGGGAGATCGTGAATCGCCGAAGGCGGTGCATCTGTTTTTCGTAGCGCCGGCAGTAGCAGCACACGAGATAGTGCATGCGCATGGTCAAGCGGGTCCGCCAGTCGGGCGGTCGCTCGAGAGCATCGGAAATGAGCCGGACAACCCGCGTGCAACTCGGTGTCACCGCTCCGATCCATTGCTCGAACCGGGCGGTAAACCAATTGCGGCCTTGAATCAGTGAATCGTCGCTCGCGGGCCGCGGATTCGGATGCGGCGCGGCCATTATTTTCGGTCCCCGGACGGGCGATCAAACCAATTCACCTCCAGACATTCCCGCAGCCCCATGCGCGCCCGGTGCAACATTACCCACAGATTACTTTCGGAGATGGATGTGATCTCGCAGACCTCCTTGCTGGAGACGCCGTCCACTTCGCGCAGGACAAAGACTTGCGCGACCCGGTCCGGAAGCTTGCCGAGGCATCGCCGCAGCGTGGCCCAAAACTCCGCCCTATGCATGACTTCGTCGGACTCGGGTTTCCACTCCTTCGGGCCCGTCAGATGGATCCAGCCTCCGCCCACGAACTTCTCCGAAAACTCGCCGGAGAGTGAATCGAGATCGGTCATGGAAGTCTCCCGCCCGAGCTTGCGGAAGTAGTCACATACCTTGTTTTTCAGGATACCGCAAAGCCACCCGCGCTCACTCGAACGGCCGCCGAAACCGTCCCGGTTCTTCAGCGCGGCGAGCAGCGTCTCCTGCACGAGGTCTTGCGCGACCTCGCGATGGCGCACCCGGATGAGTGCGTAGCGGTAGAGAAAGTCGGAGTGTTCATCGACCCAACGATCGGGGTTACTGGAAAGCTCGGGACTGACCAGGGGTTCAGTCTGCTTGGCGAAGTGATGTTCCGACATACGCGGGCGACGCTATTCTTTACACGGAATGGTCAGCGATTTTGCAGCCAGCCGCCGGTCGCCTGGATGGGCGGTTGGGCATCACCGGCAATAACCCACGCAGCGAGGGCCGTCGGCACGTCGCTCGTCTTGTCCGGCAGCATCAATGACGCCTTGTAGCCTTTCCCATCCGCGGTCAGCGCCGCCGTGGCGAGATGCAGGACGACGAAGTCATGGCGCAGTTTCCGTCCGCTATTTTCACCGCGTTTCACGTCGGATTCGAGAGTGCCGCCGAGCAGCGCGACTGCGACCTGGAGAGCTTTTGCCGCGTTCGCGCTCGGAGTGAAGACCACGTCTGCACGGGTGCGGTCGCGCAACGTGACTTGGAGCGTCCCGACCTTGGCCGCGCTCGCCGCGGGGAGTGATTCGCGATTGAACCAACCGCGCCACTCGCGGCCATTGAGCACGAAGCCGGGCGTATAGACAGAGTTGCTCCGCCAGGTCGCCGCGTAGCGACGCTGCCGCGCGGTATTCGCCGGCGTGGCGAAGCGATCCGGCCAGCCAAGGCCGTTCCAGTAATCGACGTGAAAGACCACGGGCACGACGCTCTTCCACAGATCGGGACTGCTCTTCAGCTTGCTCATCCAGGCATCGGCGGGCGGGCAACTGCTGCAACCTTCGGACGTGAAAAGCTC
>JBBQYR010000052.1:0-27804 GCA_038208565.1 Chthoniobacterales bacterium | reverse complement strand
CGCCGGGTCACCTTTTTCTTCCCGGCATATTCGGATTGCGCGAAACTCATCTGCTTTTCCATGCCTTGCACGCTAACTAATAGCGGGCCTGTTTGAAACACTAATCCCGCTCGGAAATGATTAAATCAGTGTTTCCTTAGGAGACATCACGGCTTTTGATCGCCGGCCGCGCGGTTGCGGATCAGCGGCGTCACGCGGCGCACCGTGTCGAGGATCTGGGCCGGTGTCTGCGGTGGCGCCGGCACGGCGAGCTTCATCGCGGCTGGCGCCTTTTTGGCGCTGAACATCTCGGGGCGGAGCGCTTGCAGAAGGAACATGAGGAGGGAGTTGGAGTAGTCGGTGTCGTGACCGACGAGAACTCCGCCTTGGAAGACTGGACGAAGCGCGCCCTTAGCCGCCCGCTCCCATGCGGTTTTGTGCAGCAGATCCACGGCATCCTGCATAGCATCGTCGTATGCCATGGCGAACTCGGGTTTCCGTTCCTTTTCGCGATAGGCCGTCATCCGCCAGATGCCCGCGGCCGTGCAGGAGTGCCGTCCGTTGGCGGTGGTGCGAAGCGTTTCAAGGAAGCGCGGTTGCCAGTCGCGGACGCACCCGTGGAGCCGTGTCACATGTGTCGCTTTCCGGGTCGGCAACGCCGGTTGCTGGGCGGTCGCTTTGGTTTTCGCGTCATTCGGATTCGCGCGGCATAAATCGGGATCTGCCGCCCCCGAAGCGCCTCCGGCTAGCACCCGCTCCGCAGCCGCAGCAGCCTGTGTCGGGGTGGCGGTTCCGTTCCCGTGGTGTGTGTGAGTGAGCACGGCTCAGTATGCCAGACGGCAGCTAGTTGGAACAGGAAGAGTGTCCAAGAAGTGTCCAAGCGGAAATAAATTCGCCCGGCATTTGGAAAGAGTAATCACCAAAAGATCCTTATTCACAAATGAAAGGATGATGGGAGCCAGTGATGGGATTCGAACCCATGACCTGCTGTTTACGAAACAGCTGCTCTACCCCTGAGCTACACTGGCTTGGCCGCAGAATTTGCGAGGGCGGAAGGTATCGCAGAAAAAATTCGGGCGGCAAGCGGGTTTTCGACCTCGTTTTTCCGAGTGTTGAGGACACGACTGGCCATTGCCTCAGTGATCACTTCGGCTGGAGATTCGCAGCGTCGTAAAGCCAGAGTTGCTCGTGATCGGTCTGGCCGACGATGAGGGCGAGGGAACGACCGTCGGGTGAGAGACCGGCGGAGATCAATGTTTTCACGACCCGAAGCGAGTGGGTGATGCGCATCTCCGGGAAGGCGAAGCGCATGATGTAGTGGTCGTGATGGTCCTGCAGTAGGAAGCTGCTGTTATCGAAGACGACGAGGGCGCCGCTGGAGTCGGGCAGGAACAGAACTCGCGAGATGGTGGCGTTGGAGGAGAAGCGGTCCACGACTTTCCCGGTGGACGGCTCGATCAGGCGCAGCTCGCGGTCGGAGCCCCAGGAGATGAGCCATTTTCCGTCCGGTGAAGCGGCCGCCTTGGGGCCGTCAACGTCGTCGTGTGGTTTGATCTTGGCCAGCGTCTTGAGTGACGGCATTTCGCGCACGCTGGCTTCGCCGCGGCCCGGTGAGATGAGCAGCCGATTGCCGGGTGGAAAAAACGAGCCTTCCAGCCCGTTCACGGCGACGACTGGTTTGCCCAGTGCCTGGCCTTTGGTGATGTCCCAGATTTGCAAGTTTCCCTTGGGACCATTCTCGCCCGGCCCATCGAATGTCGTCACCCATCGCCCATCGGCGCTCACGGCGAAGCCAATGCGGTAGGCCGATTCGGCGGCGGGATGGCGGAGCATTTTGCCCGCAGGTTTCCAGGTAGCGGTGTCGTAGCGGGTGACGGTGTCGCCGATGAGAAAAAAGCATTGCGATCCGTCGGCGGTGAAAGTCGCGGTGGTCGTGAATTCGGCATCTTCCAGGCCGGAGGGGAGTTTGGCGGGAATCTTCGCCTCCCGCTGGCCGCCTGGGATTTGAAAGATCGAGGCGTGTTCCGCTTCGAGGATGACGAGACGTTTGCCGTCGGGCGAAAAGGTGGCGTGTGGCGAGTCGCCCTCTTGAAAAGCGGCTTCGAGCGGTGGGGTGAGTGCCTTGCCGGAAGTCGTGTCGAAAACTCGGCTGCCACCGTCCGGAAACCCGATGAGCACGGCGCGTCCATCCGGGCTGAGAAGGTGCGTGGTGATGGCGGTTCCGGGCGGCAGATCACCGACGACGGGCTGGCCACTCGCGGTGTCCCAGATACCGATTTCCGCCGTGCGGGTGCGGACGACCACGCGGGTGCCGTCGTGATTGAACTCCGCCTGCGTAACTCCGACCAAGTCGGCGAAGGCACGGGGCTCTGGTGAATCGGCGGCGTGGGTGCTCGCGAACGCGCAGGCGAAGATCGAGAGCGTAAGAAGTGTGCGGATCATGGCAGGAGGACGATTTTCCCGTGGGCGCCGGCGCTCATGACGGCGGTGTGGGCCTGCGAAGCCTCGGCGAGCGGATATTCACGAGCGATGACGGGGCGGAGCGCGCCGCTTTCGAGCCCAGTGGACAAGGCGCGATGAATCTCGGCGAGCGTGTCCGGCGGGGCGCCGAAGAGGATGACGCCGCGGATGTCGGCCATGCGCGCCATGAGATCGCGCGGGTTGATTTCCACCGGGCCGCGACTGCCGACGACGAGGACGCGACCGCTTGGAGCGAGCAGGGGAAGGTCGTGACCGAGGTTCACATTGGCGAGCATCTCGATGATAAGATCGACCCCGCGCCCATTCGTCGCCGCGAGGATTTGCGCGGGATACTCGGCGGCGTGGTGATCGAAGACCGCGTGCGCGCCTTCCCGCAAGACGAGCGCACGTCCCGTATTCGTCCCGCCGGTGCCGAGGACGTTGAGCCCTGCGGCCCGCGCGATTTGCACCGCGGCGAATCCGACGCCACCGGTCGCGCCATGGATGAGCACGGTCTCGCCCGCCTTGGCCTGCCCGCGGTGAAAGAGCGCGAGATGAGCCGTGGCATAGGGCACGCCGAGCGCAGCGCCTTGGGCGAAGGACACGCGGTCGGGCAGGGGATGGAGTTGGCCCGGCTCGCAGAGCGCCTGCTCGGCGTAGGTGCCGGTGAGGGAGCCGGCGAGGTAAACGCGGTCGCCGACCTGCCAGCGGCTGACGCCATCGCCGAGCGCGCAGATCACCCCCGCGCCGTCGTGGCCCGGTGTGTAGGGCAAGGGTGGGAGCTTCGCGTATTTGCCGGAGCGGATGTAGGTCTCCACGGGGTTGATGCCCGCGGCTTCCATGCGCACGAGGATTTGCCCTGGGCCGGGTGTGAGGTCGGGGACTTCGGCCACTTGCAGGACCTCGGGTTCGCCGAATTGCTGGACGCGGATCGCTTTCATCGTGCGGGAACTTTTGACAGGAGCGCCGCGCTGGACAATGCATTTGCGCGTGAGTTCAGAAACCAACACCACTTCCCCGCGCGGCGTCGAGCATGCGCACGTCATCGACGTCATCGCCCACGACAGCAAGACCGACGAGGTCACGCTGATCATGCTGGAGCCGCGGCCGTGGGATGGTGAAGAGGCGCGGCTCTTTCAGCTCCAGGAGAAGATCAACGCGTATCTCTCCTTCGCGCTCGATGGGGAAATGGCGGAGGCGTATCCGCAATTCAACGGGAAGAAGATTCGGCTACAGCTCGATTGCGTGGGTATGCCGCCGACGGAGGTCGTGGGATTTCTCAGCGCGGTGCGCGAGCAGATCGGCTTCCAGGGGATCAACCTCGAGGTCCGCGTGATGGGCGAGGGTGGCTGTGGGCCGGGGTGCGGCTGCCACTGAGCGGGCCCGCTACTGCTTCGCCGCAGGGTCTCGGCCTTCGTCGAGGTCGATGTAATCGAAGAACGTGACGATGTCGTCGCGGTTCTCGAAGCCGCCCTCGCGTTTGCGCATGGTGAGGCGTTCGGAAGATTCATCCTTCCAGCCACGCTTGCGCATGAAGTCGTTCCAAATCTCAATCTCCTCCGGGCTTGGCTGGCGCCCCTGAGCCACGGCCCAAGTGAGGATTTCCTCGTCGGTTCCGCCCTGTTTCACGCGGTCCACGAGTGCCGGGTATTCGATCCACAGAAATGTGAGCACGCGCCCATCGAACCCGCCGCCGAGGTTGGCGTGGTATTCCGTAGGGAGCTGGCCTGTGGCGTGCAGCCGGATTTTGTCGAGCATCCGCGGGAGGTAATGAATTCCACCGACCTTGGCGTACGGACTGCGCAGTTGAGGCACGTTCATGCCGGCGGAAAGTAGCGAGCCGTATCGCGGGCGACAAGCCTGATGCCTGAGACAAAATGAGGACTCGACGTGAGGAGGAGCTTGGCCTTTCTTCAATGCTCATCCGCCCCGGTGGCTTGTGTATTCCCACGAACTTTTTACAGACCGGCTCCCCACTTGATGAAGACGATTCTACTCATCGATGACGACGAATCGTGTCGTCGAGCCGCCGCGGCGATGTTGCGGCGTTTGCAGTGGGAGGTGATCGAGGCGGAGAATGGCGAGCGCGGGCTGGAACTGGCGCTGCAACAGCGGCCGAGCGTGATCCTCTGCGACCTGCTCATGCCGCGGGTCAATGGCTACCAGGTCTGCCGCATGGTCCGGGAGCATCCCGATCTCGCCCGCACGCGCATCATCATCATCAGCGGGCGCGATTTCGACTCCGACCGGCAGAGTGCGGCCGAGGAAGGTGCGGACGATTTCCTCGTGAAGCCGATCGACATGGAAAAATTGCGCGAAGCTCTGGAGCGGACAACTTCGATACAAACACGGACCGCCTTGGTTCCAGAGCAGACGACCGAGCCGAGCCTCAAGCCGATCGCAGATCAGACGACGCGGGTGAAGTTTTGGGGAGTGCGCGGCTCGATCCCGACGCCGGGTCAATCGACGGTTTTCTTCGGCGGCAACACTTCCTGCGTGGAGGTCCGCGCCGATGGCGAGATCATCATCCTCGATGCCGGCTCCGGCATTCGACCGCTCGGCGGGGCGCTGGCCCAGGAGTTCGCCGGGCAGCCGATCGAGATCAATCTGCTCGTGACTCACACCCACTGGGATCACATTCAGGGATTCCCATTCTTCGTGCCCGCCTACGACTCGCGCAACCGCGTGCATATCCTCGGCTACGAAGGGGCGCGCGATGGGCTCGCCGCCACGCTCGCCGGGCAGATGGAGAGTCCGTATTTCCCGATCGCGCTCAAGCAGATGCCGGGAAATATCGTCATCGAGGAATTGAAGGAGATGACGTTTGTCGTCGGCTCGGTGCGGGTCGAGGCGTGCTTCTCGAATCACCCGGGCGTGTGCGTCGGCTACAAGCTTTTCACCGAGGGCGGCACGCTCGTCTATCTGCCTGACACCGAATCGTTCGGCGGCAGCACTTCACCCGCGGAGGCCGGCTCGATGCCGCGCAATCTGGAGAAGAATCTCACCGAGTTCATTCAGGACGTGGATGTGCTCATCATGGATGCGCAATACACCGTCGAGGAATACCGCAAGCACGTCGGCTGGGGCCACGGTTGTGTGGACGACGTCGTTCACCTCGCTCTCTCAGCCGGTGTGAAGCGCCTCTTTCTTTTCCATCACGATCCGGCGCACGATGATCGCTTCATCTCGAATATGCTCATGCACGCGCGCGACCTCGTGAAGCAGGCCGGTGGCACGATGCGGGTCGAGGCGGCGCGGGAAGGTGAGCAGTTTGTGCTCGGGCCGCGCGCGGTGAACGCGATGTAACGACCGCGGCTAGCAGCAGCGGTTCGGGGTGGAGTAGCGGTGCTCCGTGCTCGTCAGGAAAGCATTTTGCCGGCGGTATTTCGCGGTCTGCAGCGGCTGCCCGGACTCCGCGGCCTCGGCGCAGGCGCAGGCTTGGGCGCGGTCGATGGCCGCTTCGCCGGAGATTTCCTTGAGCAGTGTGAAGCCGAGCATGGCGATGCCGAAGGCGGGCAGGGGACGCGAGTCCGCGAGGGCGCTGGCGGGCAGAAAAACCGGCTCGGTTTCGCTGAGCACGGCTTCCTTGCGACGCGAGAGCAGGAGCAGCCATTCGTAGATGCTGAAGACGACGATGGCGCCGACGAGCGTCATAAAGATGCCGGTGACGTAGGCATCCACGGTGTTGTTGAAGCGCAACGTGCGCTGAGTTTTCAACGCCTTGGCGGTCGCGGCGATGGTTGCTTCGTCTCCGCTCGCGGTCGCCGCGGCAGCGGCTTGCTCGAGCGCGGGCAGTTTGCCTTCCGCGGTGCGGGCGGCGGCGAGGAAACCGATTTTCGGGCTCGGATCCCAGACCTTGGTCGCGCCTGCGGTGAGCGTGACGGTGAGCAACCACGCCAGCGGAAGGAGCGTCACGAAAGCGATGCCCGGCGAGCGCTCCCGCTTGATCTGCATCTTGATCAGGATCGTCGTCGCGAGGCAGAGCGCGATACTGGCGAGGAGCTGGTTGGCGATGCCGAAGATCGGCCAGAGCGCTTTCACGCCGCCGTCCGGATCCCTCACGCCCATGATGAGGAAAAAGCCCCAGCCGCAGCAGATGAGCGCGCTGGCAAAGATGCCCGCCCAGGTGCTTTTCATGTCGCCGAGTGCGGGCACGATCTTCTTCACCGAGTCCTGCAAAAGGTAACGCCCCACGCGCGTCCCGGCGTCGAGCGTGGTGAGGATGAACAACGCCTCGAACATGAGCGCGAAGTGATACCAGAGATCGAGCCACTTCCCGCGGGTGAGTTCGGAAAAAATCATGGCCATGCCGACGGCGAGCGTGGCCGCGCCGCCGGTCCGGCCGAAGAGCGTGACCTCGCCCATCTGCGTGGCCAGCGCCTTCATTTCCTCGGGCGAAACACTCACCGCCACGCTGGCGTATTTGCCCGCTTCACCGGCGATCGGCACGAGTTGCGTGAGCCCGCTCGCGGCCACGGCCTGAGCCGTGGCGACCGGATCGGCGCCGGCGATGTTCATCGCGAGATACACGCCGGGATCGAGCGTGCAGGCGGCGATCATGGCCATGATCGCGACGAGCGACTCGAGACACATCGCGCCGTAGCCGACCGAGCGCGCGTGGCTTTCGCGCGTGATGATCTTCGGCGTGATGCCGCTCGCGATGAGCGTGTGAAAGCCGCTGATCGCCCCGCAGGCGATGGTGATGAAGCAGAACGGGAAAAGCTTGCCCGGCACCACCGGACCGGAGCCGTCGATGAACTTGCTCACCGCCGGCATGTGCAGCTCCGGGAGAACGAGCAACGTGCCGATGGCCAGCGCGCCGATCGTCCCGAGCTTCATGAAAGTGCTCAGGTAATCGCGCGGCGCGAGCAGCAGCCAGACCGGCAGCACGCTCGCGAGGAAACCGTAGAAGATGACCGCCCAGGCGAGCGGTTCGGCCTTGAGCAGGAAGACATGGTGCCAGTGCTCGCTCGCATGCACGAGCTGCCCGCCCCACACCGCGAGGAAAAGCAGGACCACGCCGATGACCGAAACCTCGAGCACCTTGCCGACGCGGATGTAGCGAAGATATCCGCCCATGAGCATCGCGATAGGAATGGTGGCCGCGACGGTGAAAACGCCCCACGGCGACTCCGCGAGCGCCTTGACCACGATGAGCGCGAGCACCGCGAGGAGGATGATCATGATGGCGAGGATGGCGATCACGCCGATGAAACCCGCGGCCGTATTCAGCTCGTCCTTCACCATCTGCCCGAGCGAGCGGCCATCGCGGCGCATCGAGGAAAAGAGGATGATGAAATCCTGCACCGCGCCGCCGAGCACCACGCCGATCAGGATCCAAAGCGTGCCCGGCAGGTAGCCAAACTGCGCCGCGAGCACCGGCCCGACGAGCGGTCCCGGCCCGCTGATCGCGGCAAAGTGATGCCCGAAGACGATCCACTTGTTCGTCTTCACGAAATCTTTCCCGTCTTCATGCACCTCGCACGGCGTCGCGCGGCGGTCATCGAGCATGAGCACTTTTGCCGCGATCCACTTCGAGTAAAAGCGGTAGCCGATCGAGTAGGTGCAGAGCGCGGCGATGATGATAAAGCCGGAGTTAACCGGCTCGGCGCGTTGCGTGGCGATGGTCCAGTAGCCGAAGGCGCCGAGGAGGGCGACTGCGAGCCAGATGATGACGGAAAGGGATTTTTTCACGGGAGGAGCCCACCTCTATCCGACTTCGCCGACGAAAGGAAAGCCCTCAGCTTGCGACTTTGTGAATCCAGCTTGCGCGCCGCAAACGATCATGGTGCATACTTACCAAACCTTATGAAAACCTCGTTTCTCCCACTCGCCTCCCGTGCCCTTTCGGCGACCGCAGCCTTGGCGCTGCTGACCACCTCGGCCCTCGCACAAGCTCCCGCACCCGCCGCCCCAGCAGCTCCCGGCGCTGCTCCGGTCGCTCCCGCCGCGACACCTGCGCCGAAGCCGCTGAACGCTTCGGAAAAGGGCTTCATCAAGAACTCCGGCAAGGCCATTTACTATCTCGTGCAACTCAGCGGCTCTGCGAAGACCGCGGTGACCGATGAAAAACTTGGCAGGCTGCGCGATACCGTGACCAAGGACATGAACAAAGCGTGGGAAGCGCTGAGCAAGGTCGCCAAGGCCCAAAACGAAACTCTCGTCGGCGAGCTTCAGGGCGCGGACAAATCCACCATCGAGCGGCTTGGCAAGCAGAAGGACGACAAGTTCGTGAAAGCGTGGCTCGACGAGCTGGCCAAGGAATCAAAAAAGCTCGATCGCGATTTCGAGACGGCTTCCAAAACCGTCCTCGACCCGGAGCTCAAGACATTTGTTGCCAACTACAGCGCCGTGGTCCGCAATGTCTTTAGCTCTAGCGAGGCCGCCGAGAAGGGTTTCAAGGGGAAGAAATAGTCCCCGACTTTTAGTAACAACTCATCGCACGGGCGCGGCACCTGCCGCGCCCGTTTGCGTTGCGGGATGCTGGCCTGCGGTTTCGCATCGCTCGCTCATGCAAATCGGTGCGGAAATTTGCGGGCGGGGCGGTGTAGTCGTATGGTCGGCAAACTTTCACCGATGGACGAAGACTCATTCGACTTCAGCTCGCAGGGACAACCGCTCTCGCCCTTGGAACGACTGGAGCAAATCATCGCCTCGCTGCCCCCCGGGGATGTGGTGCGCGGGGAACTGATCGATCTCCGCATGGACGTCGCGGAAGTGCAGGACACGATGAATGAGGCGCGTGATACGATCGAGAAGATGGAGGCGATCATCAAGAAGGTGACATCGCCGGCGAACCGGATCGGCACTTTCCTCGCTACGCCGAATCGCGAGACGGCGCAGATCGTGGTCGGTGGGAGCGACTACTACTGCAACGTGGACCCGCGGGTCCCGATTGACTCGTTGCAGCGCGGGACGCGGGTGCTGGTGAATGAGGCTTACGTGATCGTGGGCGATCTTGGTTTTGACCGGAGCGGGCCGGTGGTGAAGATCGCGGAAGTGCTCGGGTCGGATCGGTTGCGTGTGGGGACGGAGCACGGGATGCAATCGCTGGTCTTGCAGCGCGGCGATCTGCTGCTCAAGGAAAAGCTCAAGGCGGGCGACGAAGTACGCACGGACCCGAACTACCGGATCGCCATCGAGGCGCTGGAGCGGCCGCATTCGGACGAATACTTCCTCGATCAGGTGCCCGAGCTGCCGTGGGAAAAAGTGGGCGGCCAGCAGGAGGCGTTGCAGGCGATTCGCGATGCGATTGAGTTGCCGCTCTTGCATCCCGATCTGTTCAAGCGTTTCCAGCATTCCACGCCGAAAGGCTTCCTCCTGCACGGCCCGCCGGGCTGTGGCAAGACGCTGATCGGCAAAGCCACGGCGTACAATCTCACGCAGCACCTCAAGCAGCAGACGGGCGAGGAGATGCGCGAATACTTCATGCACATCAAGGGGCCGGAGATACTCAACATGTGGGTCGGTGAGAGTGAGCGAATGGTGCGCGAGATCTTTGCCACCGCGCGAGAGAAGCGGCGCGAGGGATTTCTGCCGTTTCTCTTCATCGATGAAGCGGAGAGCATCCTCGGGACGCGCCGGTCGTCGCGGTTTTCCAACATCCTCTCGACGCTGGTGCCGATGTTTTGCACGGAGATGGACGGGATCGAATCGCTCGCCGAGGTAGTCATCATCCTCGCGAGCAACCGCGCGGATTTGATCGATCCGGCGATCCTGCGTCCGGGGCGCATCGACCGGAAGATCAAGGTGGCGCGGCCGACGAAGGAAGGAGCGCGGGAAATTTACCGCATTTATCTCGCGGAGAATCTGCCTTACGACCCGGCGCTCGTGAAGGAGACGGGGAGCGTGCGCGCGGGGATCGATCTGCTGATCGACAAACTGATCGACCTGCAGTTCACGCATCGCGATGAAAACCGTTTCCTGTCGATCACGCTGCGCTCCGGAAAAAAGGACACGCTTTACCGCGGCGACCTGATCAGCGGCGCGATCATCGCGAGCATCGTGGAGCGGGCTAAAGGGCTGGCGATCAAGCGCGCGATCACGAGCGCGGAAGAGGAGGGGATCGGGCTCGACGACCTGCGCGCTTCGCTCGATGCGGAGTATCTGGAGAACGACATCTTCCCGCCGGGCGATCTCACGGAGGATTGGCTGCAACTGCTCGACCACGATCCCGAAAACGTGGTGAAAGTGGCGCCGTATCGGGCCTGGGAGAAGCCACGCGCGGCGGGTGCTGGCGGGGTGATTTGAAGCGCGGCTATTGGCGCTCGAGCACGTCGCGATAGCCTGCTGCGGTGGCCTCGGCAATGCGCGGCCAGGAAGTGAATTCGCGCCACGGCGCGGCGCTGGCGAAGTCCGATGGCACCTTGAGCGCCTGGTGCAGGACCGCAGCGAAGTCGCTCTCGAAGTCGGTGAAGCGGAAGACCCGGTGATCGGGTTCCGCAAGATCAACGGTGTCGAGTCGCCGCGGGAGCACGATGGGCAGGCCCCACGAACGGGCGAGACTGGCCGCGCCGGAGGTGAAGATGGTGCGGTAGTTGAAGAGCCCGACATCGGCAGCGCTGAGGAAAAGCGCGAGGTCGGGATCTTCCAGCCACTCGAAGTGCAGGACGACATTCTTCAGCCCCGCGGCGATCTGGCGGAGATGAGCGCCGTATTCGGCGTTGTGTACCCGGCCGGCGATGACGAGGAGCGTATCGGGATGAGCGCTCTGCCAATGCTTCAGGACTTCCTCCTGGCCTTTGTAAGGTTCGACGACGCCAAAAATCAGCGCGATCGGACCGTCGGGAAGTTTCAAAAGGCGGCGCGCCTCGGCCTGCGGGACGGGCGGGGGCATGACCACGGAAAGGTCGCCATGCGGGACGACGCGAATCTTTTCCAACGGCACATCGTAGGTCTCGCTGAGCCGCTGCCGTGCGGCCTCGGAGTGCGCGAAAATCAGCCGGGCGCGGCGGCAGGTGGTCGCGTAATTTGCGCGGGCAAATGGGCGGTCCTGATGATTATGCTCGGCGAGATTGTGCGCGGTGAGCACGCACGGGATGCGACGCGTGGCGAGCGTGAGGTCGAGACCGTAGCGGGCGCGGCGGAAGAGATCGAGGCCGTCGCCCTTGAGCGGATAGTAGGCCTCGGGCCAGTGGAGGTGCAGCAGATCGAGGCGATGATCGCCGAGCAGGCGCGTGAGCGGCAGGATGCGCTTGTAGTGATTGAGGTAATCGACGTGCGCGCCGTGGGCGGCCAGGGCTTCCCCGAGGAGTCGTTGATAGGGCACACCTCCCCGCCAATCTGGAGCGAAAAGAATCTCCATCATCAGGCCGGGAGGTCCGGGAAAAGTATCGGTTTCAGCCGGGGAAGTCCCTCGGCGTAAAACCGGTCGCGCACCGCGCCGACGTAGTGCCGCGAGATGGCGTCGGGCGCGGAAAATTTCCCGAGCGAGACTTCGTAGGTTTTCGGCAGCAGCCCACCCTGGCCATGCCGCGCGGCGCAGAGCATGAGGAGCGTTTGCTCGATCCGCCAGACGTGGCCGCTGGGGATGGACGTCTGGGCGAGGGCGCGGTCGCAGAGATCGAGGTCGATGGCCGATTTTGTCAGCAGGCAAAGCCCGCTGTTCACGCGCGGCCAGATTTTCACGCCGAGTTCGGTCCGCGCCTCCGCGGCGGTGATGAGCGAACCTTCCTGCACATCTTCGTTGAACCAGCACTCGTCTTTATCCGACACGGCCCAATCGAAAATCTCGCGCGGGTGCCCGAAGAAAAGCAGATCGCTGTCGAAGATGAAAAAACGGTCGGTGGCGGCGAGATGCGGGATGTCGAAGAGCTTGAGCGCGAGCGCGTGGGCCTTGCGGTAGTCAGCGCAGAAAGGGAATTGCCGCATCACGGGTTCCATTGCTTCGTCGGCTTCCTTGCGGCTGATGATCCGGGCGGTGGGGAAGAGCTTGAGAAAAGCGGCGCGCCCTTCTTCCGGCAGCGTGCCGTCGTCGTGCACGACTACCGGCCAGGCGTGTTCGGTGCTGGTGAACCAACTGGCCAGCATCCAGAGCGAGAGCAGCCAGTCGCCTTCACCGGTGAGCACATGGACGGGAGTCGTCTGGGGCTCCTCTTTCCAAAACGGCCAGGACCACTCGGTGATCAGGGGCAGGGTCTTGTAGTATTCGCGCGATGCGGTCCAGCCACGTTTGAGGTCGCGGCGGAAGAGCCACCAGAGGCGGCCGGGAGAAGGAAGTGAGCGCGACACAGTGGGTGATTTACCAGTGAGGACTGGTTTGTCGAGGCGGGCGGAGGGGCTCAGGCAAATGGCTTTTCAAAGATGGTCGGGCGGCTAGCGTGCGGGCTGCTTTCTAGCACCCCGCATGTCCCACTTTCAACTTCGCGCGAGCGGCGAGCGTTTCCTGGCTCGCTGGCGCCGAACACTTTCCGAAAAAATCCTCCCGCTTCGGCGGGCCTGCGTGCAGTCGTGGGTTTTGCCGGAGATTCTTCGTTGGAAAGAGCCCGCCGACTGGCCGCTGGAAAGTTCCGTCGAGGTGCATTTGCTCACTTCGCGGCGCGACTGGCTCTGCGCCGCGTGGACGCTGGCGAGTCTCGTTCATTTTACGGGGAGGCGTTGGCCGATCGTGATTCATGACGACGGCACTCTACCGCAAGAGGCGCGCCAGGCTTACACTTCGATGTTCGGGCATTTACGGATCGTCTCCCGGCCCGATGCCGACCGCGAAATCGATGCGCGGCTGGCCGGCTATCCGCGTTGCCTCGCCTATCGGCGCAGCCACCCACTGGCCTTGAAACTTTTCGATTGCCCGCTCCTCGCGCAGACGCCTCGGTTGGTGCTGCTCGATAGCGACGTGCTCTTTTTCCGGCGTCCCGAGGAAGTGCTCTCGTGGGTCGATCGCGGGCAGGCGGAGTCGTTCTTCAATCCCGATTTTCAAGACGCCTATACGATCTCCCGCGAAGCCGCGCAGCAGCGCTGGGGCGTGACGCTCTGGCCGCAGGTGAATACCGGGCTCAGCCTGCTACCGCGCGAAGTGCTGGATCTCGCATGGTGCGAAAACTGGCTGGGCGACGAATCGATTACTGATCTCAAGGAAATAGCCTGGCGGGAGCAAACGCTGCTCGCGTTGTCGGCCTCGCGTTTGGGAAAGGGCGGACTGCTGCCGGAGAGCTACGAGGTTTCCTTTAATCCGGAGATGGCGAACAACGCCGTTAGCCGGCATTACGTCGGCGACATGCGGTCGCAATTTTACGCGGAGGGGGTGCTCCTCGTGAGGCGGTCGCTGAAGCCATGAGCAGCCCGCGTCCGCGCCTCACTGCCGGTCGGCTGTGGTGGCTCTTCAAACTGAACTGTCAGCGCGGTTGGCGGACGGCCTGGTATGAATATCAGGTGATGCCGCGCATCCTCCAGTGGCGCATGCCGGTGGAGTTTCCTGCGGAAAATCGCGCCGAGATTCATCTCCTGACCTCCCACAAGGACTGGCTCTTCGCCGCGTGGATGCTCGCGAGCTTTTTCCACCAGACGAAACGCCGCTGGCCGGTGGTGCTGCACGAGGACGGCACTTGCGAACCCGAGCACCTCGCAGCGCTCGCGCGCCTCTTTCCCGATGCCCGCATCATCCGCCGTCGCGAGGCCGATGCCGCGATGGAGGCCCGGCTCGCGCCTTATCCCGAGTGCCTCGCCTATCGCCGCCAGCATGCACTCGCGATGAAGCTTTTCGATGTGCCCGCCTATGCGCAGACGCGTCGCGTGCTGCTGCTCGATAGCGACGTGCTTTTCTACCGCGAACCGCGGGAAATCCTCGACTGGCTCGACGCGGACAACGACGAGACGTGGTTCAATTCCGACTTCCAGCACTCGCTGAACATCAAGCCGGAGGAAGCGCGGGCGAAATGGGGCATCAAGCTCTGGCCGCTGGTAAACTCCGGGCTGGTCCTGCTGAATCCCGCGGTCCTCGACCTCGATTTTTGCGAGGAATGTCTCGGCGAAGGGACGATCCGCACGAGCGGTTGGGAGTGGTGCATCGAGCAGACCCTCTTTGGGCTTTGCGCTTCGCGCGCGGCTCGCGGCGGACTCCTGCCGACCGATCGATACGAAGTTTCCTACGGCGCCCAAGCCGCTCCGGGGATCGTCGCCCGGCACTATGTCGGGCACGTGCGGCAGCAGTTTTATTCCGAGGGAATCCGCCGGCTCTACCCGACTTTGCTCGGCTGAAATGCGCCGGAGAAACGCTCGACCTGCCACTCGATCTTGGGACAAACGATGCCCGGCCAGGCTTGATCCGGAAAGATCGTCGCCTGATTGCCCACGCCGCCGATCGTCACTTCCAGATAGTCGGCCTGGTCGATGAGCATGCGGTCGCCGGGAATCCCGAAGTGCAGGCCGACACGATATTTACGGCGGTTGAGCAGCTTGCCCGGCACCTGACAGACGGAGCGATATTCGCCGGGTTCGAGGTTTTCGAATTGGTAAATATGATCCGTGGCGACGAAGGCGATTTCGCCTTCGAGGGTGGAGAAGGAGAGGTTGAAGCGGGCGCCGCGCAGGCGCTGTTTGATCTCGAAGTAGATCTCGACCGAGAACGGTTCATCGGCCTCGAAGGTGCTCTGCGGCACGCCGGCCGATCCGCAGAGTTTGAGGCCGCGCAAGCTCACTTCGGCATTGCCCGGAGCCTTGGCGTCGCCGCTCCAGAAGATCTGGCCATCGGACGCCTGATCCTCGGGCAGGATCGACGAAAAGTAATGGCTGATCACCTTCGACGGGACATCGCGCATCACGCAACGGCCACCCTCGATCAGGATCACGTTGTCGCAAAGAGCGCTGACGGCGGCGATGTTGTGGCTGACGAAAAAGACCGTGCGCCCGTGCTGACTGGCGACCTCGTCCATCTTGCCGAGGCACTTTTTCTGGAAGCCGGCGTCGCCGACGGCGAGCACTTCATCGATCAGCAAAATTTCCGGCTCGAGATGCGCGGCGACGGCGAAAGCGAGGCGCACGAACATGCCGCTGGAGTAGCGTTTGACCGGCGTGTCGATGAACTTTCCGACCTCGGAAAACTCCACGATCTCGTCGAACTTCGCGGCGATCTCCGCGCGCTTCATGCCGAGGATCGCGCCGTTGAGGAAGATGTTTTCGCGACCGGTCAGCTCGGGATGAAAACCGGTGCCGACTTCGAGCAGCGAGACGACTCGTCCGCGCAGGATCGCCCGCCCGCTGGTCGGCTCGGTGATGCGGGAGAGAATCTTGAGCAGAGTCGATTTGCCCGCGCCATTCCGGCCGAGAATGCCGACGACTTCGCCGGGATTTACTGAGAAAGAAACATCCTTGAGCGCCCAGAAAGAGTTGGGGTCCGAGCCCGACCGCGCATCGGAAGCGCCCGGCGCCGGCCCGGTCTTTTTTTTGCCCAAGAGCGTCTCCAGCGACTCGCGCAGGCTGCTCGCGCCGATGCCGCCGAGCCGGTAGAGCTTCGAGAGATTTTCGACTTCGACGACGGGCTTCATAAGGAATCCACCACGGTTTTTTCCACCTTCTGAAACGCGGCGATACCGGCGAAAAGCGAGACGATCGCCACGAGCACCGAGATCACGATCTCGCTGACCTGCAGCGAGCCGCGCCCGAGCAGGATGTAACGGAACGCCTCCACGGGCACCGACATCGGGTTCGCCCAGATGAGCCACTTCCAATGCTCCGGGATCTTGGAGATCGGGTAGATGATCGGCGTGGCGAACATCCAGAGTTGGATGATGAATTGATTGAGATGCACGAGGTCGCGGTACTTCGCGGTCGAGGCCGACATCAGCAGGCTGATGCCGAGGCTGAGCACGGCGATGTGGAGGAGCGGCAGCGGGAGCAGGAGCAGCCGCCACGTGAGTTGCACCTCGGGCGCGTGATCGCCGGTGACCTTGTAGTAGATAAAGAAGAGCGCGAACGGGATCGTTTGCAGGAAAAACGCGACGAGATTGGCCGCGACGATGGAGAGCGGCACGATGAGGCGCGGGAAATAAACCTTTCCGAAAATGTGCGCGTTGCTGATGAAGGTGGCGCCGCCAGCGGTGATGTTTTGCGCGAAGTAATTCCACGCGAGCAGTCCGCAGAGGTAGAAGAGCGGCGTGGGAATGCCGTCGGTCGGAATGCCCGCGATCCGACCGAAAACGATGGCGAAGACGATGGTCATCACGACCGGCTGGAGCACGTGCCAGAGCGGGCCGAGGAGCGTTTGCTTGTAGCGCGAGATGAAGTCGCGCTGCACGAGGATCACGAGCAGGTCGCGATATTCCCACAGTTCATCCCAGCGCAGCCGGAACCAGCCACGCGAGGGCTCGATGACGATCTCGTAATTCGGCGGAGCTTTCACTTCGGCCATGCCGCGCATTCCAAATGAAAATTTGATCCTTCGACCGCGAGTGCCGCGGCGTATTTTTCCAGCGGCTGGAGATTCATGATCGACCACCGCTCCGGCTGGCTGATCTGCAACCCGCCCGTCAGTCCGACGCCCTCCGCTTTGAGCCCCGCTTCGGTCCGCGTCCACACTTCGTAAAAATATTCTGCCTTCTCCTCCGGTGCGAGCAGCCGCAGATGCCAGGCGTCCTCGGGATCGAAGTAAGCATCGGCGAGCGTTTCAAAGGGGACGTTCTCGCGCTTCAGCTCCACGTCCACGCCCACCTCGCGACCGCGAGCGCAGGCGATGAGCAGCAGGTCGTCGCTGTGGCTGAGGTTAAAGCGCAGGCCGGACCAGTCGGGGCTGAGGAGAGGTTTGCCGTGCGGGCCGGTTGTGAAATCGAGGACCGCGGGATCGGCGTTGAGATACGTTCCGAGAAGTTGCCGCAGGGCCAGACGACCGCGTAGGTAGCGCTCCCGGTCGGCATCGAAGCGAAAGCGGTCGGCGCGAATCCATTCGCTCGCGATGAGGGTTTCATGAGCGGCTTCCCAATCGAGTGAATCGCTGATTGCCCAGACGTGGACTTCATCCGGTGCGGGCATCTCGGAAGGCTGGGCCTGGGTCCAAGAAAGAAGGGAAAGAGGGCTCATCGGGTTTGGGCGCTGGTTTCGGTCAACATGTTCTTCACCCGCTGTTGCAGGATTTCAGCCAAAGCCTCGATTTTTTCGCGCTCCGTGACCGCAGATCGATGATCGCCAGGAATCGGATACCAGCGAACATCCCGGCTCACCGATTTCCACTCGGCTGTGGGATCTCCAGGAGTGAGCGGTGCCTGCTCCTCGGGCCAAAGCAGAACGATCTGCGCGGCGAGCCGCTTCGGCACGTATGCCTCGCAGGTGTCGTGATAGATCTGCAGGAGCGGATCGACCGGGCGTTCCAGAAAGTAACCGGTGTCCTCGAGGAGCGGCAGCGGGTTCGTCGAACCGTTGCGGGCTTTGGTCAAATGCCGCCAGGCGATGCCGATTTTCCGCCCCAGCAAGCTGGCGCGGTTTTTCGCACCGTTGCGCCGGGCTTCCTGTTGCAAGGCGGGCCAGAGGCGCGGCCATTGGAGAAGGAAAATGAAGCGCGAACGCAGGCGGAGGAAGCGCTGTCGGGTCTGATCGGGGGTTTCGCGCCGCAAGCCAGCGGTGAGACGCGACCAGCGTTCAAAAGTGCGGAACCAGACATTGCCCGCATCGGCGGCGATCAAGATGACGCTGACCACCTTCTCGCCCGCGGCTTCGAGCTGATGTGCCACTTCGACGGCGACGTAGCCACCATTGCAATAACCGCCGAGGTAATAGGGACCGTGTGGCTGGACATGGCGGATGGCCTTGATCCGCGCCGCCGCCATTTCCTCGATGCTGCCGGGTGGCACCGAGCCATCCATGCCGTGGGGATGCACGGCGTAGAACGGCTGATCCGGGCCGAGCCGAGCCGCGATGGCGCGGCAGAAAAAGAGTCCGCCATAGACGTGGCCGTGGAAGAAGAAGAGCGGGGTGCGCGTGCCCGTTTCATTCATGGGCAGGAGCGCGGGATCGGGCAGCGTGCCGAGTTCGATCTGCCCCAGCGCCTTGGCGAGATTCACGATCGTCGGGCCGTTGATGAAGGTGGCCAGCGAGACGGTGAAGCCGGAGATTTTTTGCACCCGCGCGAGCATTTCCGCGGCGAGGAGAGAGTGGCCGCCGAGGTCGAAGAAATTTGCCGTCGTGCTGATCGGGTTTGTCTGGAGCATCTCCTCCCAAAGCTCTGTGAGATAACCCTCGATGCTGTTCTGCGGCAGTTCGTGATCGTCCGCTGCGATTCCGGCGATCTCCGGCGCGGGCAGGGCGCGCAGGTCGAGCTTCCCGTTGTGAGTCAGCGGCAGCGCTTCCATGCGCATGAAGGCGCGGGGGATCATGTAGTGCGGAAGCTGGGCGGCCAGATGTTCGCGCAACACCGTGACCGGCGGGGCGGCATTTTCCCGGCAAGTGTAGTAGGCGACGAGATGCGGATCCTGCCGGGTATCTTCGCGGAGGACGACGGCGGCGCTGCGAATGTCGGGATGCTGGCCGAGCACGGCTTCGATCTCCCCACGCTCGATGCGAAAGCCGCGCAGCTTGATCTGCTGATCGGCGCGCCCGAGGTAGACGATGCGTCCATCGGGGAGATAGCTCGCGAGGTCGCCGGTGTCGTACATCCGTGGCCCCGCCGCGGGATCGAGCGTAGTGAATGGATTCGCGACGAAGCGCTCGGCGGTCATTTCCGGCTGCTGCCAGTAACCGCGCGCCACACCCTCGCCCGCGATCCAGAGCCGACTGACCACGCCGATCGGCACCGGTTCGCGATGAGCGTCGAGCAGGTAAATCTGGGTGTTGGCGATGGGCCGGCCGATATTGGCGAACTGACCGGGGGTGCGCTGAGTCCACGTCGAATAGGTGGTCGTTTCCGTCGGGCCGTAGAGGTCGTTGACGCGCCGGACGGCACGGGTGCTGAGCAGGGTGGTAGCGAGATTTTCGGCCAAGGGTTCACCGGCGAGATTGATGGTGCAGGCGTTTGGCGGCAACTGCCCGCGATGGGCAAGATCGGCGATCGCCGAGGGCACGGTGTTGATCAGGCGCACTGCCGCGGCGTCGGGCAGTTCCGGCAATTCGAGGATATCCCGTGCGACAATGACCGTGCCGCCCGCGCCCAGGGTGGCGAATATCTCGAAGATCGAGAGATCGAAGCAGACGGAGGTCGCAAAGAGGACGCCGGAGAATTCTTCGTCCGAGAAATTCACCCGCGCCCACATGACGAAGGAGACGGCGTTGTGGTGTTCGAGGGCCACGCCTTTCGGCCGTCCGGTGGAGCCGGAGGTGAACAGGATGTAGGCGAGTTCCGAAGAACCGAAGCGGGGGAAAGCCCGTGGCGCTGCCGACTCCGTAAGGTCGTCCCACGAAAGCCACGTGACGCTCCCGTGCTCGGCCGATAATTCCGCAATCGTGGCCGGGTCCGAAAAGACGAACCGCGCACCCGCGTCCTGCAAAATCGCGGCGCGACGGGCGGTGGGATAGTCCGGCTCGATCGGCACGTAAGCCGCGCCCGTTTTGAGCACTCCGAGCAGCGCGGCGACGAGTCGCGCGGAGCGACGACCGCAAACGGCGACACGATCGCCCACGGCGACGCCGCGGGCTACGAGCAGTTGGGCGATTTGATCGGAGAGAGAGTCCAGTTCGCGATAAGTCAATCGCGCGCCGTGATCGAGTAACGCCACCGCTTCCGGCGAGCGCCGGGCACTGGCGGTGAAGATTCCGGGCAGTGTCTCCTCGCGGGGAAAATCGAGCGCTGTCTGATTCCAGTCGCGGATCACGAGCAACCGCTCCGCCTCGGAAAGCATCGGGATTTTTCCGAGAGCGGCTGCGGGTGCGGCGACGAACGCTTCGAGGAGCCGACGGTAGTGGCCGAGCCAGCGTTTGATCGTGGCCTCGTCGAAGAGATCGGGATTGTAGTCGCACTCGACGCTCAGCGGCCCGCCTTCGTCCACGAGGTTGAAGCCGAGGTCGAACTGATAGCTGCTTCGCGGATTGAGACTGAGATCATATTCGAGTCCGTGGAAGCGGATGTCGCTGAGCGGCGGATCGAGGTTGAAGATGACGGGGACGAGCGGGACATGGCCGGCTTCGCGCCGCACATGCAAACGCTGGAGGAGCGTGCCGAAGGTGAATTGCTGATGATCAAACGCGTCGAGAATGGATTCGCGCGCCGTCTGCAGGAGATCGACGAAAGGGCGGCTGGGATCGATGCTGAGCCGCAGGGGCAGAAGGTTGGCACAGTGACCGATGAGGTCCTTGCCGCCGATGACATTTTGCCCGGCGGCCATGATGCCGATGACGAGATCTTCGCTCCCGCTCAAGCGCTGGAGCATTGCGGCAAAACCGGCGAACAGAACGGCGAATGGCGTGCTGCCATACTGGCGGCCGAGTTGCGCCAGTTTCCCGTGCAACTCGGCGGGGAGCGTGATCTGGGTCCGTGCGCCGGCGAACGAGCGCGTGGCTGCGCGAGCCCGGTCGGTCGGCAATTGCAGCGGCTCCGGCAGCGTGCGAAAGCGGCGCACCCAGTAGGCTTCGGCTTCGACGCGATCCGGGCTGACGCGCCGCTCTTCTTCCTGGCTCGCGTATTCGGCAAACTGCAACGCGGGTGCGAGATCCAACGCGTGCTCGGTGGTGCGGGCGGAATAGGCGAGCGCGAGTTCGCGCAGCAGGATGTCGTAGGACCAGCCATCGCAGGCGAGGTGATGCACGGAGCACAGCAGGGCGGCGTGCTCTGCACCGAGGCGGACGATTTGAAATGCCGCGACAGGCCCGTGGCTGAGATCAAAAATGCGCGCGCCTTCCGCCGCTCGCAGCTCCGCAAATCGGGCGTCGCGTTCCGATGTCGAGAGCGAGGAGAGGTCGTGGACGGCAACGTCAAACGCTCCCGCAGAGCTGAATCGCTGGCCGGAGCCGTCGGGGAGGAATGTCGCCCGCAGCGCGTCGTGGCGCGCGATGACATCGGCGACGGCTTGCTGCAGCGCCTTCTCATTCACCGCGCCGCGGAATTCGAGCGTGCAGGTTTCGTTGAAAGCGGAGTTCGCGCGGTCGCCGAGTTGCGTGGCCAGCCAGATTTCGCGCTGCGCCTCGGTCAGCAGCGTGACACCTTCGGCGGCGACTTTCTCCGCGGTGACAGACTGCTGGTTCGCCTCGAAGAATCCGGCGCCGCGGAGTTCGGCGAGGCTTTCGTGAAAAGCGCGGACGATCGCGGCGATGTCCTCGGCGGTGTGCGACGTGCCGAGGAAACAAGGGCGGCCTTCCCAAATGTGGATGCCGCGGTAACGCAGCAGCGCGTAGAGCAGGCCGGTGTATTTGAAATCGTGCGCGCGAAGGTAGAAGACCGAGGCGAAGTGCGGCAGCTCGTAAGGCGTGCCCGCGAGTGCCGGCGCGATCTCGCGGATCATCGCGGCGGTTCGCTCGGCCAGTTCGTTTTGCAGGCGGACGCCGGATTCCTTGAGATGCAGGAGCACCGCTCTGGCCGCCGCCAGCGCGAGCGGATGGCGGACGAAAGTGCCGGCGAAGAAGGTGACGCCCGCGGTCGGATAGGAGTCGTCGCCAAACTGCCAGGCGCCGCCGTCGAAGGCGTCCATGTATTCTGCACGGCCGGTGATCGCGCCGATCGGCAGGCCGCCGCCGATGACTTTGCCGTAGGTCGCGATGTCGCCCTTCACGCCGAAGAAGGCCTGTGCGCCGCCGGGGTGGCAGCGGAAGCCGGTGATCACTTCGTCCATGATCATGGCGACGCCGGTCTCGGCAGTGAGCGCGCGGAGCTGGTGGAGAAATTCGCGGGGCTGCAGATCGGGTCGGCGGCTTTGCACGGGCTCGACGAGCACCGCGGCGAGGTCGCTGGCGTGGCGACGGATGATCGCGAGCGACTCGGGATTTCCGTAGTCGAGCACGAGCACGTTATCCACGGCGTCCTGCAAAATGCCGGGCGCGATCGGAGCGGTGCGCCACTCGCCATTGACGACGAGGGGGCGGACGAGCGCCTCGTCATTGATGCCATGGTAAGCGCCGGCGAAGAGCGCGATCTTGTTTCGCCCGGTGACGGTGCGTGCGATGCGGATCGCGCCGAGCACCGCCTCGGAACCCGTGTTGCAAAACGTCGCGCGCTCGTGGCCGGTGATCTCGCACAGCAGGCCCGCGACTTCGCCCGCGAGCGGATGGCTCGGGCCGATCTCCATGCCGTGCTTCATCTGCTCCTCGATCGCGCGCATGACGAAGGCTGGCTGGTGGCCGAAAAGCGCCAGCCCAAAGCCCTGCGTCGCGTCCACGTAATCGTGGCCATCGATGTCCCAGAGATGCGCGCCCTGCGAACGATTCACGACGATCGGATAGACCATCTCTTTCCAGACCTGCTTGAAGCCGGCGACGGCGCGCGGGTCGGCGAAGTGCGCGCGGTGTTCCTGCGTGTGTCGTTTGGAGTTGGGCGTGCGGGCGGCGTAGCGGGCGATGAAGTCTGCGAGCCACGACTGCTGCTTCGGCGTCAGGACTCCGCCGAGATCTTTTTGGAGCGGACGGAAAGGGCCATACTGTGGCGCAGCAGCGGGGGCTGATTTTGGGATTATCGCCGCGCTGGGAATAGGTTCTGCCGAGGATTGCGCGTTGGCGCGATGGGCTTCGAGGAAAGTGGCGAGCGGCCCAAGATCGGCGAGGTCGCCGAGCAATTGCCGGAGCGTGATCCGCACGCTGTAGCGGCGCTGGAGCGCGATGGCGATTTGCGTAAGGAAGAGCGAGTCGAATCCGAGATCGAGCAGGCTCGTGCTGGCCGTCGCGCCGGAAAGATCGAGGCCCGACTGCTCGACGAGGAACGCCTTCAGACTCTCGATTGGATCGAGTGCCGCGGGGGCGTCGTCGGCGATCTTTTCCACGATCGGCACCGCTGCCTTCGTAGCGCGCTGCGGCTCGATCCAGAAACGCTTCCGCTCGAAAACATAGCCGGGCAGGGAAACGCGGCGCGCTCCGTCGGTTTCGTGGAGGCTGGTGAAACCGACCTCCGCGCCTTGCAGCCAGCGCCAGCCAAGTGTCGCGAGTGCGTCTGCAGATGCTGGTGCTTCGGTCGCGGGTTGGCCTGTCATCGGGCTGGTGAAAAGCTGTCGACGATCGCGCCGGAGCAGGAGCTTCGCGGCTGCAGCAGCAGTTCGCGCGATGACGAAGCGGCGATGCTCGAAGCGGCGGCGTCCGGTTTGCAGCGTGAAAGCGACATCGGCCAGCGAGAGGTCCCCGTGCTCGCGGAGAAAACGGCCAAGCTGCGTCGTCGCTTCCTCCAGCGCGTAGCGAGATTTGGCGGAGAGGATGACGAGTTGCGACTCGGTGGTCGGCTTTGGGGGTGCGGATGGCGATTGCTCGAGGACGACGTGCGCGTTCGTGCCGCCGACGCCGAATGAGCTGACGCCCGCACGGCGCGGATGAGTGCGTCGCGGCCACGGCGTGAGTTCGCGGGTGACCTCGAACGGGCTTTGCGCAAACGCGATGTGGGGATTGGGCGTGCAAAAATGGAGCGTCGGCGGGATCTGCGCCTGCTCGATGGCGAGCGCGGTTTTGATCAATCCCGTCACGCCAGCCGCGGCTTCGAGATGGCCGAAGTTGCTCTTGATCGTGCCGAGTTGGCAGAAGCCGACGGCGTTTGTCGTCGCGCGGAATGCCTGAGTCAGTGCGCTCACTTCGATCGGGTCGCCGAGCGGCGTCGCGGTGCCGTGGCCTTCGACGTAATCGATCGTGTCCGCGGTCACGCCCGCCAACGCGTGCGCGAGTGAGATCACTTCGGCCTGACCATCGACGCTCGGCGCCATGTAGCTGACCTTATTCGCGCCGTCGTTGTTGACTGCGGCGCCTTTGATCACCGCGTAGATGTGATCGCGGTCGGTGAGTGCGTCGGCGAGCCGCTTGAGCACTACGATCCCGCAGCCGTGGCCGAAGACCGTGCCGTCGGCCTGCGCATCGAAGGGGCGGCAATGGCCGTCGCTGCTCAGGATCGCGCCGTCCTGAAAAAGGTGGCCGCGCGCCTGCGGAAAGGTGATCGAGACGCCGCCGGCCAGGGCCGCGTCGCACTGATAACTGAGCAGCGCATTCACCGCCTGCACGACGGCAACGAGCGAGGTGCTGCACGCCGTCTGGACCGTCACGCTCGGGCCGCGCAGGTCGAGTTTGTAGCTGACGCGGGTGGCGAGGTAATCCTTGTCGCTGCCGATGAGCAGGGGGTAGCCGTCGGATTGAAACTGCGCGACGAAATCCGCGAGTTGGTCGCGATGCGTGGCGATGTTGTCGAGGAGGTAGGTATTGAGGCTGGAGCCGGCGTAGACGCCGATGCTGCCGCGGTAGCGCTGCGGATCGAGGCCGGCGTCTTCCAGCGCATGCCACGCGCTTTCGAGGAAGACGCGATGCTGCGGATCGGTCAGCTCCGCGTCGCGCGGCGCGATGCCGAAGAAGGCCGCATCGAACATGTCGGCGTCGTCGAGAATGGCTCGGGTTCGGACGTAGTTAGCATCGGCGACGAGCGCGGGATCGATGCCGGAGGCGCGGAGTTCGTCTTCGGAAAAAGTGGCGATCGACTCCACGCCGGCGCACAGATTGCGCCAGAGTTCGCGGGCATCACGGGCGCCGGGAAAACGACCGGCTAGGCCGACAATGGCGACTCCCTCGGGTGGTGGGATCTCGTCGGCCATCAGCGGCGCAGCGGCTGCCGGGCGAAGGCGGCCCGTTGTTTGGCGGCGCGATCGGCCGTGGCTTGCTGGCGTTCTGCACCGCGGGTGCCGTCGTCGGCGAGAAACTCCGCCAGCGCGCTGATCGTGGGGTGCTCGAAAAGCGTCGTGATCGGAATCTCCCGAAGGAGCTCCGTTTCCAGACGTTGGTGAATCTGCACGATCATGATCGAGTCTCCGCCGAGATCGAAGAAATTGTCACGCACTCCGACGCGATCGAGGTGCAAAATTTCCTGCCACATGGAGGCGATCATCGCTTCGCATGCATTGGCTGGCGTGGCGAAAGCGGTCGCGAGCTCGGGTCGCGAGGTTGCGGGAACCGGGAGCGCGGCGCGGTCGATCTTGCCGTTGGCATTCAGAGGTAGCGCCTCGAGGGAGACGAAGGCGCTAGGGATCATGTAGTCGGGAAGCGTGGTGGCGAGATGGGCGCGCAAGTCGGCGATGGTGGGCCCGCCGCGGGAATGTGCAACGAGGTAGGCGATGAGGCGTTTTCCGTGTCCCGGCGTGTCCTGTGCGATGACGCAGGTTTCGCGAATCGCGGGGTGTTGCTCGATGGCGGTCTCGACCTCACCGGCTTCGACGCGGTAGCCACGAATCTTGACCTGATGATCGAGGCGCCCGACGAACTCGATGTCGCCATTGGCCAGCCAGCGCGCCTGATCGCCGGTGCGATAGAGCCGCGCTTCGGGGCCGTTGCTGAACGGATCGGCGATGAATTTTTCCGCGGTGAGCTCGGGGCGTCCGATGTAGCCGCGCGCCAGGCCGAAGCCGCCGATGAAGAGTTCGCCGAGTTCGCCGATGGGCACGGGCCGCAGTTGCGGGTCAAGGATATGGATTTGCGTGTTGGCGATTGGTCGGCCGATGGCCGGGCGCGCCGTCCAGTCGTTCACGGAAACCGGGAGTGGCCGCGCGGTGACGACGTGCGATTCGCTCGGACCGTATTCGTTTTGCAGGCGGCAACCCGGCAGCGCGGCGAACATCTGGCGGATCGCTTCGGTGATGACCAGCGCTTCGCCCGCCGAGACAACCTGCCGGAGATTTGCGCAGGAGAGGTGACCGTCGCCGAAGCCGACGGCGAGTTGTTGCAAGGCGACGGTCGGGAGAAAAATGCGGTGAATACCAAAGCGATCGACGAGCGCGGCGAGGCCGCGGAGATCGTGGCGCTGATCCTCGGTGATGAGGACCACGGTGCCGCCGCTGAGCAGGGTCGAGAAGATGTCCTGGAACGACACGTCGAACGAGAGCGAGGCAAACTGGAGGGTGCGGGCGCGGGCCGGAAGCGTGGAGTGGCGAAACATCCAGCCGAGCAGATTAAGGAGCGGGCGCTGCGTCATGAGCACGCCCTTGGGACGACCGGTCGAGCCCGAGGTGAAGGTGACGTAAACGACCGAATCGACGAAGGGCGCGGGTGGGGGATTGGTGTCGGGGTGGGTCGCGATCTGAGGCCCCTCGGTATCGAGCGCGATCAGCTTCGCGCCATGCGCGGCCAGCGGTTCGCGGAAACGCTCCTGAGTGACAATCAACCTCAACTCGGCGTCGGCGATCATCGCCCCGAGTCGCTCCGCGGGCAGCGCCGGATCGAGCGGGACGTATCCGCCGCCCGCCTTGAGCACGCCGAGAACCGCCACGAGCATCTCGCATGAGCGCGGCAAACAAACGCCGACCCGCGACTCCACAGTCACGCTCTTCCCACGCAGGGCGTGCGCCAGTTGATTGGCGCGACGATTGAGTTCGGCGTAAGTGACCGTCTCGTCGCCGAGCAGGGCCGCGACTTCATCGGGAGTCCGGGCCGCCTGCTGCTCGAAGCGCTCGTGGAGCATGGCGCCGTCGAAAGCATCCGCGGCGGTTGCGTTCCACGCGGCGATCTTCATCCGGTCTGCGTCGTTGAGAGGGACGGTGACTCCATCGGCCCGAGCACTCGTGGTGGGCGTCATGGGCGTGGGAAAGGCAGGCACTTCAGACAGCGATCGAAGCGAGGAAATGCGGTGGCGAATCCGCGTCGGAACGGCGTGCTGGAGACGAGCAAACAGCCTGCGGCCACGCTGGTTTCAGGAGTTGTGGAGCCGCGGTTGGATGCATGTGAAAGAAAAGATAAATCAACGGCTTCGACCAAAAACTGTCTCGCCGTCGGGTTTCGCGTTTGAGATAGCACCAGATATGCCACTCCCTTCTGAGCGGGCCAAATAATTCATGCAACTCCGCGACTATACGACCGGCGGGTTCGACCGCGGCCAACCGCTTTGGTTCGAGGCGCTGTGGTTTGCGGTGAAGTGCGTCTTTTTCCTCAACCCCATCCCGTGGCCTTCGGAATTGCGCGTGGCGCTGCTGCGGGCCTTTGGCGCGAAGATCGGGGAGGGGGTCTCCATCCGGTCGCAGGTGAACGTGACTTTTCCCTGGCGGCTGACCGTGGGCGACCACGTCTGGATCGGGGAGGAAGTCCTCATCCTCAGCCTCGCGCCGGTGGTGCTGGAATCGGATGTCTGCCTCTCGCAGCGGGCGTTTCTTTGCACCGGCTCACATGATTTCCGGGCGCCGAAGTTCGACCTGATCACCAAGCCGATCACGATCCACGCGCGCTCCTGGGTGGCGGCGCAGGCCTTTGTCGCGCCGGGCGTGGAAGTGGGGCCCGACAGCATGATAGCCGCGGGCAGCATCGTGCTGGAAACGGTGCCGCCCGGGGTGCTGGTGCGCGGGAATCCGGCGACCATCGCGCGGG
>JBBQYR010000051.1:0-27890 GCA_038208565.1 Chthoniobacterales bacterium | reverse complement strand
GCTGGAGCGCGAGGTGGCGGCCCGGCGGCGTTACCCCGCCGGGCGCTTCGCTGGCCGGGGGATCGTCATCTGCGGCGGCGGCACGAAGTATTTCCCCTGCGCGTGGGTCACGATCCGCCTCCTGCGCCACCTCGGCTGCCGACTGCCCATCGAGCTCTGGCACATCGGCCCAAATGAAATGAGCCCGGCGATGCGGACGCTGCTCGCCCCGCTGGGGGTGCAGACGGTGGATGGACTGGAGGTGCGGCAGAAGCATCCCGTCGTGAGCCTGCGCGGCTGGGAGCTGAAGGCCTACGCGCTGCTCCACTGCCGTTTCGCCGAGGTGCTGCTGCTCGATGCCGACAATGCGCCCGTGCGCGATCCCAGCGACCTCTTCGACGAGCCGGAGTATCGGCAAAAAGGCGCAATCTTCTGGCCGGATTTCTGGACCCTGCCGGAGAAGACCCCCATCTGGCGGGTCATGGGCGTGCCCTACCGCGAGGAGCCGGCCTTTGAGAGCGGGCAGATCGTGGTGGACAAGCGGAAGTGCTGGAAGGCCCTGTACCTCGCGGGGCACCTGAATGAACACAGCGCCTGGTATTACCGCTTCATCCACGGGGACAAGGATACCTTTCACCTCGCCTGGACGCGGCTCGGCCAGCCCTATGCGATGCCTCACAAAAGGCTCGAAGCGCTGGAGGCCACCATGTGCCAGCACGACTTGCAGGGGCGGCGGCTCTTTCAGCATCGCAATGCCGACAAATGGCGCATCGACGGGCGCAATCGCACCGTTCCCGGTTTCAAACACGAACCGCTCTGCCGCCGTTTCCTCGAGGAGCTGCGCCGCCGCTGGTTTCCCACCACCCTCGGCGTGCGCCGCTGGGATCCCGGTGCCGCTTCCCCCGCCCTGCGCGCCACCGCCCGCGCGTTGGTCCGGCAGCCGTGGAGCTACCACCGGGTCGGACATGATCGTCGGTCTTTGCGCCTGCGGGCCGATGGTTTGATCGGCCAGGGGGTCGCCGGGCAGGAATTCTACTGGCATCTGCGCCCCAGCCCCTCCGGGCCGGTGCTAGAAATTTTCAGCCCCACCCGCCGCACCTGCCGGCTCCTCCGCGGCAAGGACGGCATCTGGCGGGGACGCTGGGAGATTTGCGAGAAGATGCCCATCGAACTGACCCGCCTGCCAGTAGGCCGACCCCAAACGGTCTCGCGCCAAGGTCGCAAAGGACGCCAGGGGAAGACAATGGAGCCGCCCTTGGCGGGCTTGGCGCCCATGGCGCGAACTCTTCGGGCGGGGCTGGCCGGGATGCCGCCAAAGAATGGGAAACTCCAGATTCGTGTTCCCGGGAAAAAAAGCGCCACGCGAAAGTCTGCCGCCACCTTTCCCCAGATCGGAAAAGCCCCGCGGAAAGCCCCGGCCATCCTGCCTGACATCGGGACAGCGATCGAAAACAGACCGGAAAGTGTTCTCTCCGCCGGAAAAGCGGCCCGCAAAGTTCCCCCGCCGGTTCCGGATGTCGGGAAGGCCCGCCGGAGCGTCCCGACCAAGGCCCGGCAAGTCGGGAAAGCCGCATGGAACGTTTCGGCCACTCTTCGGGACGCCGCGAAAGCTAGCGGGAAGGTTCCGGCGACCGTCCGGCACGCCCCAAAAGCCTCCCGGAAGAAGTGTGACAAACCCGCCAAGATGGCCGGAAACGGACAGGGTTCCCACCTTCAGCGTCGCAAAACATCCAACTCAGACACTTTCAAAGCCACCGCACAGAGAACCCGCTGCAAAAACCTATGAAAAAGCGTCCACCGAAGACCAAAACCACACCAGCGAAAACCCACCCAACCGCCAGCCAACCTTCTGCCGCGCTCGGCGGCACCCCGTGGATTCCCAGCACCACCGCCGTGTCGGAATCGACGCTGCGGCATCTGGTTTACGCAACCTCGCCTCAAGCCGCCGAGCAATCCAGTGGAGGCCCCCCACCGCCACCACCTCCGGACACTTGCCTGATCGTCACCTTTGCTGTGCCCAACACTCGTTCAGGCCCGGTCATTACTCCGCATGCCACGACATTTGACGTTCGGGAATTCTTCCGAATGGACGCCACCTTTAGCAGTGCCGCAGGCCATCATTGCGGTTTATGCTCCTATCGCCAAGAAGTGCGCGGATATTACAGATATCGACTGCCAGGAGGAACGTGGCAACCGTTCAAGAAAATTCTCGCGAACGGAAAAGAGCTTTCTCCTACTGTATATCAAGAAGACGGAGATCCTAATGGGTTTCCGTATGGACATCGAAATGGGTTCAATATGCCTGACGATAGATACATGCCGATTCCGCGCGTCCATGGCTGCATTTACTTAGGGAAGGACGGACCGGGCTTCACGGGACTTCCCAATGGTTCTGATTATGACGTGTTTCTGGAGTTCCGCGGTATGATCGTTGAAACTAACAACCCCAACGGCAATCCCCTCCGAACGGCGCTGTGGACAGTGCAACTATGAAATCTCCTACCTTGGCCACATCCTTCACCTCAGTCCTCTCACTCTTCACCATAACTCCGTTATTGTTTCAACCGATAAAAGCAGAAACCAACCCTCCTTTGTCCAATCCTTCCATGAACGCACCATCCTTTAAACTCCTTTCCCAACGAAACACAACCGTCTCCGTGAAAGAGAACGGTACCTATCTTCAGATCCTTATTCTCCGAGATCGGAATGATTCACCGGTGCGTTACGTGGATATTCAAATCCGGGTCTATGATGAGAAAGGCTTGGAAATTGCCGTTAAGAAGGCCTATGCACCTCAGGAGATTTACATTTCGGTCGGCAACAATTCTCAGGGAGACTATGTACTGGCCCTCAAGAAGGGGCAGCGGGTTGCTTCTGTGGAGCTTTCTCGCAGCGGAGACAAGCAAACGTTTGCTGTCGCCGAAAACGAGACCGGAACGAGCCCAAAAAAAAGGTGACGGTTCACTCAATGAAGCCACCCAAGAAAACCAAATCCACAAAACCACTATCGAGCGAGATGGCGCGCAGCCTCTGGTCGGGCGGAAAATGAGTGTCCGCTTGCACGAGGATGGAATGAGACGGAGCGATGAATTTTATTTCAACCGCAATGGTTCGCCAGAGGCGAGGCGCGGCTGGGGACGTGTGATTATTCAAGTCGATAATCGGCGCTCTGAGTGCGTAGTACCTTCAAGCTTGTTCAACTACGTCCATGGCGTGACCGACCCGTCTCATCCGCAATTGTTTCAGCCACCTCCGCGGGAATGAAACCCACCTCAAGACAACTTCATCCAAACATCATGAAGCTGCTCACTCCCGAAACATCTTCGAAGATTGTTTTCAGCAATAATGGAGGTGCCTCCAGCGAGCCAAAGTGGAATGACCAAAGAAACACGGATGGCAGCCCTCCCAAAATTACATTCGAACTACGGAGCGAGCAAAAATGAACACTCCTGTGGACAGCCCCCCTCGACCCAGTGTGCTCGCCGCCACCATTCTCGTAGCGGTGGCTCTGTCGTGTTGGGCGGCCTGGTGGTTAACCGAGCGTCATCATGCCTTACAAGTCTTGCGGGAGGAAGCGGCCTATGGGCTGCAGTGCCTGCGGATTGAATCGGGGAAGGAACGACCATTCCCCGGGGCCTTCGGATGGAAATGTTATTGTCCGGGGGTTGGTCCGACCCTTGTGCATATTGAGTATGCTCTACCGCGCGGTGCCCGTTTGGGAACCGTCCTACGCCATTTCGGAACACTCACGGACATCACGTTTGGACAAGGTGATTTGAAGGAGGTCGATCGCCTTTTCGCGCAACTGGGCAGACAAGATCATTTGCGCAATCTGTATCTTTTCGGCCCACAGGTGCCAGACAACTTCTGCGGCCATCTCGCCCGCTATACGGGATTGATCAACATTGGCATCTCCCCCAGCGACATCTCCGGCGAGCAGATGCCACTGCTGCCGCGTTTGGAAAATCTAGAACTGGCTTACGCCCCGATTTCTGATGCCGGGTTTGGCCGATTGCTCGCGCTGCCCTCACTCAAAAGTCTGTCACTGGACGCGCCAATGATCACCGCGAAAGGACTGGAAGAGGTGTTGCGGATCAAGCGAGTACCCGAAACCATCACTATCGGAGGCACCGGCACTTACTTCACAAATGCACAGGCCAAGCCAATCCTTGAAGCCTTCAATAAAAAGTGGCCCCAGGCTCTTTTGGAAGTTGACTAATTCTCCCCAACCGAAGCAAACAAACCAAACCACCCCAAAATATGCCTGACCAAGAACTAATCGATGCCATCGCCACCGGCGATCTCGTTACCCAAGTCGATGCCACGCGCAGCGACTATGACCTGTTTAAACTCAGCCCACCGCTGGCGGCCCTCGTCACGGCCCGACTCGCGGTGGCGCGGGGGGCCAATGCCGCCGTGCTGCTCGCGGGAGGCAGTGCCGCCGCAGCCTCGGTGCGCGTCGTCGAATCGCGGCAGCGCATCGGCGGACTGTTGCGCAATGGCCATGCGCACCTCCGTTCCATTCCCGAGGAGGATGCCCCCGCGGCCGACGTGCTCCAGGCGCTCGAAACCTATGGATTCGAGCGGGGAAATCTGGGCGATCTCGAATCACCAAGCCGCCTCGAAAGCCTCGCCCGCTCGGCGCAGCAGGTGACACCGGAACTGCCGGCCAATCTGCGCTATCCCGTCAACATTCTGACCCGGCTAACCACATGGCTGGGCGTGCTGGACGCCAACAAACTGATCGCCGGAGGAGGCCTCCTGCAGACGATCATCGACGACAAGGACGAAAAGCGCGACGGGCTGCTCAAGGCGATTTCGCGGGTGCGGCACCACTACTGCGCCGCGAGCGATGACGGCGAGAAGACAGCGGAACTGGCCCGCATCGGCATGCAACCCAAGCGGGATCCCGGAGAAGCACAGCCCCAGCCGCTCCCCGCCGCACCAGGCGTGGCGAGCTTTCAAGCTTCGACGCGGCTGCTCACCATCCCGACGATGCCCGAGCACGCGACCTTTCTTATGGCGTGGCGCAAGCCCGCGGGCGGTGCCGCCGAGCAGGCCGGGGTATCGACCGAACCGAACGTGGGCGTCAGCGACTTCAGCCCACTGACCGCAGGGGTGACTTACGAATTGTGGGTCACCGGTCGCAATTCGCGAGGCGATGGACCAGAAAGCAATCGCGTGACTTTCACCGCGTAAAACCGGCGACAGCAACACATCGCGAACAAGAGATTGACGGACGGCGTGCTCCGCCCGAGGCGACCGCACCCGTGCATTAAAGCGTGTCGTCCTTTTGTGCGGCAACTTCCGCGAATACCCGGGACGTCGGCCACGCGAGCACCCTTTTGCGGAGCGGTGCTCATGGCGATTGAAGGTGGCGGGCGCTGGGGTGAAGGTGGCGGCCACTGAACCACACGCCCACACCTTTGCCAACACCCATCGCCCCCGGTGCGCGGTCGTCGCTGCTGCGGGAAGTCGAGACGTTGCTTCACGTGCTGCATCTCTACGGTTCCGCGGGCATCGCGGCCTTTGGCTGGGCCGTCTGCCGGCTGCTCGACTGGCCGGCCACGCCGTGGGTGCCCATGTGGTTTTTCGCCGCGCTGCTCATCTACAATGCCGACCGCCTGCGCATCGATCCAGCCGACGCCGTGAACATTCCCCAGCGGGCCTCAGCAGCGGCGCGCTGGGGTGGGTTGAGCCGGATCGTCTGCGCGCTGTCAGCCGTCGGCGTCATCGCGTGGCCGCTCTGGCTTGGCGACTGGCTTTCGCTCGGGCTCGTCCTCGGCGGCGGGTTCGTGTGCCTCAACTACTCCGTGCCGCTCCTCGGCTTCCGCTGGAAAGACGTGCCGTTGCTCAAGACGTTCTTTGCTCCGACCATCGTCGCCGCGTCGATCCTCGGTCTGCCGTGGCTGCACCTCGGCGCCGCGACCGACCTCACCTCCGTCGTGCTGACGGCCTTCCGCACGTGGACCTTCCTGCTTTTCAACATGCTCCTCTGCGACCTCCGCGACCTCGCCGGCGACCGCGCATCGGGCGTCCGGACGCTGCCCGTCGCGCTCGGCGAAAAGCGCACGCGCTGGCTGCTGATCACGCTTCTCGTGATCATCGAAGCGCTCGCTCTGCTCATGATTGCGCAAGCCGCGCCGGCGTATCGGCAAACGTGGCGGCTGATCGCAATCCTTGGCCCCATCTACCTCGGCGGCCTACTCCTCGCGGTGCGCCGTCGGCGTTCGGAGCGGTTTTACGAGTGGGCCGTGGAAGGCATGCTTTTTCTGCCGCCCCTCGCCGTGCTCGCCACCGTCGGCCCTTGAGCCGCGCGCCGCGCGCGAATTTCCCTTCACCGTTCCCCGCCAAACTCGCTACCGTCTCGCCGGTCCCCACACTCCCTTCGCCATGTCCGAAATGCGTTTCAACCCCATTACCCGCGACTGGGTCATCGTCGCGCCCGGCCGCTCGGGAAAGCCCAACGACTTCCGCGGCGCACCGCAGGAACTCAAGCCGCGACCGCAGCATCGCGCGACCTGCCCCTTTTGCGTCGGCAACGAAACGCCGGGCGATATTCTCCGCGCCAATGCGCCGGACGGCAGTTGGCTCGCCCGCATCCTGCCCAATAAATTTCCCGCACTGAGCGGCAGAGGCAGCCCGCACCGGATCACGTCCGGCAGCTTCCGCTTCATGCACGCCTCGGGCAGCCACGAAGTCGTCGTCGAGCATCCGCGGCACGACCTGAATCTCACCGACATGCCGCCCGAGCACATCGCCACGGTCCTGCGGCTTTATCGCGATCGCTATGCCTCGCTGCGCGAGAATCCGGACATCGAGAGCATCATCATTTTTAAAAACCACGGCGAGCGCGCGGGCACCTCGCTCGAGCACTCGCATTCGCAGATCGCCGCGACCTCGATCGTCCCGCCCAATCTGCGCAACCGCCTCACCGAAGCGGCGCGCATCTTCGACGAAGACGGCGAGTGCCTCTACTGCCGCGTGGTCCGCGATGAGTTGGAAGACGGCGCGCGCATCATCGAGATCAGCCCGCACTTCGTTGCCTTCATTCCGTTTGCCGCGCTCTCGCCCTATCATCTCTGGGTCTTCCCGCGCCGCCACGCTTCGTCCTTCGACTCCATCCAGGAAGACGAGATCGAGGACCTCGGGCGGGTCCTCAGCCGCATCCTCCGCCGCCTCAACGTGGCGCTCGGCAATCCCGACTACAACTTCGGCATCCGCTCCGCGCCGATCAGCGAGTCGGTCTCAAACTACACGCACTGGTATCTCGCCATCATCCCTCGGGTGAGCCACGTCGCCGGCTTCGAACTCGGCAGCGGCATGTACATGAACAGCGTCTGCCCGGAGGACGCGGCAGAGACCCTGCGCCAGGCTGAAATCGGGCCTTGAGCCACGAGCGATCGAGGGCTCACTCCGCCGTCGGTCGAAACAAAAGCCGGGCGTAAAAATAGGCGATGAGTTCGCCCGTGACGGAGCGGAATCCCGCGCTGGTCATCCACCACCGCGCGGGGTCGTATTCGCGCTCGGCTAGCGCAATCGTCCCGACCCGCGTGCCCGGGCCAAAGGCCATTTCGTAAAGCAGGCGGCTGCGGCGCGCGTGCGGACCCTTGGTCATGACGTTCAGCGTCGCCTGCGAGATGCCGCGTTGCCGGAGTTCGTTTTTCAAGGCGAGTGCGGCGGAGTAGGTGCGGTCCTTGGCAACCTGCGGGCCGGCCACCGCGTGGAGTCGGGCGGGATCGGCGCCGAGGCGACGGAGGATCTCGGCCGTGAGCTCGGCGTAGGATCGATAGGACGCGAGCGGACTTTCCGGCTCGATCGGCCCGCCGGTCACGCACAGACCGGTGTAGGAACCGCGCCGAAACTCCTCCAGCGCGAGCCGCGCATCCGTCGGCGACACCCAGCCTTCCACGACCAGGAGCCCGCCGGGCGCAGGATCGTGAACGCTCAGGAAGGAGCAAGCGAAGCGCAGGAGGAACGCCGTCGACAGCCCACACACCAGCGCCAGGAGCAGCCAGCCACGCCACGTCGGAACGAGACAGTCGCGGCGCCGGAGCAAGCCGCCAGCCACCGTGGGGGATTGCGCCGGAGCTTCGAAATTCATCAGCCGGGATGCAGCACTTAAGCCTTCGCCTTGGCAAGCGCCTGCTTCACCGCTTCGGAGAGCGCGCTCAATTGAAACGGTTTGGGCAGCAGTTGCGCGAACCCCATGCGCACCGCCTCCTCGGGCGTAAGACGGCTGCCGTAGCCCGAATAGAGAATGATCGGAAAGCCCGGACGCAAGGCCCACATCTGCTGCGCGAGCGCCACGCCGTCGTGCTGTGGCATGGCAAAATCGGTGATCGCGAGGCGGTAGCTCTGCGGCGCGGTGGTGAAGGCCGCCAGCGCCGCGTTCGCGTCCGTGTAGCCATCCACCACATAGCCGAGCCGCTCCAGCATCTTGCGCGTGACCTTGAGCACCACGACCTCGTCATCAATGACGAGGATCTTTTCGCCCGCTCCCGCGGAAACTGGCGCCGTTTCGGGAACCGGCGCAGCGATGGCCTCGCTCGTCACCGGAAAATAGACTTGGAACGTCGTGCCCGCGCCGGGTCGACTGTGGACGGTGATGAATCCATCGTGCGCCTCGACGATGCCGTGCACCACCGACAGACCGAGCCCGGTGCCGTGGCCGATCTCCTTGGTCGTGAAAAATGGATCGAAGATGCGGCGCATCGTTTCGTCGTCCATGCCGCGTCCGTCGTCTTCGACCGAGAGGCGCAGGTAGCGCCCCGGCGGCGCCGAGACCGGCAATCCGTCGGACGATTCCTCCGCGCGGATGCTGATGCGCCCGCGACCGGAACCGACCGCCTGCGCGGCATTCGTGCCGAGATTCATGACCATGCGCTGGATCTCCGCCGCATCGGCGAGGATCGGAGGCAAGGTCTCCGGGATTTCCGAGCGCAGTTCGATCATCGCCGGGATGCCGGAACGCAGGAGCTGCAGGGCTTCGCGGACGACCGGCACGAAATCGAGAGCGCGTTTTTCCACCGGTTTCTGGCGACTGAAAGTCAGCATCTGGCTGACCAGGTCGCGCGCCCGGCCCGCCGCCGTAGCGATGTCCACCGCCGTGCCACGGGTCGCGTCTTTCGCAGGCAATTCCATCTGCAGCAGTTCGGCGTTGCCGGCGATGCTCGTCAGGAGGTTGTTGAAATCGTGCGCGATGCCGCCGGCCAGGCGGCCGATCGCTTCCATCTTCTGCGCCTGCTGGAGCTGCCCCTCGAGCTCCACGCGCGCTTCCTGGGCGCGGAGTCTTTCCTCCCGCTGCTGGAGGCGCTCCCGCAGGAGCCACCACACGATGATCGCCACCACCACGGCGAGACCGACGGCGCCCAGCGACCTGAACCAAAGCGTCTGCCAATAGAGCGGGTGGACCAGCAAGCCCACCCAGGTCGGAATATCGACGAGGCGCCCATCGGTGCCGATTGCGCGGAGGTGAAAACGGTAGGAGCCCGGCTGCAGATCGTAAAAGCGCACGACCCGTTCACCACCGCCGTCGCGCCAGAGATTGTCCGCACCCTCGAGCCGGTATTGGAAGCGCGCGTATTCCGGCCGACCCAGCGAGGGGATCGAACAGCGGATGCTCATGTGGCGCGTGCCGGCAGGGATTTCGATGCGTTCGCGGTTTTCCGGAGTGACGAGGATCAACTGCAACTCCGCGCGGATTTCTTCGATGATCGCCGGCGGTTCGTAAGCCGCGGTGAAGATCGTGGCCGGATGCACGGCGACGGCGCCCTTGTGCGTCGCAAACCACAGCTCGCCATCCTGCGCGCGCAGTGCCGCGGGTTGATAACCGCGGCGACAGGCGTCGGACGGCAGGCCATCGGCCCGGTTAAAAAGCTGGAGTTCCAGGCGGGTGGAGCGACCAGCGGCGACTGCGTCGAGCGACGCGCGATTCATGCGCACGAGCCCTTTTTCTCCGCTCAGCCACAGGTGCGGACCTTCCTCCAAAAACGCGCCCGGCGAAATGACCGGCAGGCCATGTTCCGCAGTGTAGAGAAAGCTGCGCCCGCCGCCGATGCGCAGTACGCCCTTCGATTCCACCCCGACCCACAGCGTGCCCTCACCATCCGCGTGAAGCCCCAGCAGGTTCGCTTTCGTCGGCAGGCTCGCATCCTTCACCATTTCGAATCGGTCGCCGGCCAACCGCGCGAGTCCCTCCTTGCCGATGAACCACAACGTGCCCTCGCGGTCTTCGGCGACAGCCTTGACGGCCGTGAATGATGAACCGGCGGGGGCGGAAAAATTCTCGAAACGCTCCGCCCGGCGCACCGCGAGGCCTTTCTCATGTCCCGCCCAGATGCGCCCTTTCGAGTCTTCGAAAAGAACGCGCACATGCTCGGACGTGATCGGCTCCGAGGGAATCGCGACTGCCTCGTTCTGCTCGATGCGGAAAATCCCGCGCGCCGAAACTGCGGCCAGCATCGTGCCATCACGACACCGAATGATCGAAGTCACGCGATGTTTCGGCCCGAGCAGGCCATCGCGCGAGACGATGGCTTGCGGAAGAGCGCCCGCCTCGATGCGCCGCAGTCCGTTGCCCTCGGTGCCGACGAGCAGTGCCCCCGTGGGTTCTTCGCCGATCGTATTCACAATCGTCCCCGCCAATCCGCCGAGACGCCCGAACCACACGGAAAATGGCCGCGGCTTGAACCGCGCAACTCCAGCCCCCGCGGTGCCGACGAGCACGTTGCGCTCACGATCCTCGAACACGCAGGAGATCTGCGCGGGCAGTCCCTCGGCATTTAAACTGGCCGTAAGGATTCGCTCGCCACTCATCCAGACGCGGAGTCCGCTATTCGCCCCGCCGACCCAAAGGTGACCGTGAAAATCTTCGAGCATCTCCACGTTATCGTTGCGGAAATCCTCGGGGCGCTCGCGCGTCACGACGGGTTCGTCACCGACGTACTTTCGCAGTTCGCGAGGCGTGGCAATCCAGACCCCGTCGTCGCGGGCCGCTGCCACGCCTTGGATGGTGGTCGCGTGATTCGCCGTCGCGAGGAGGAGCTTCCAGCTACCGCCAACCTCCCGCCAGACATGACTGGGACTGGACAGCCAGAGCTTGCCGCCACGGTCGAAGAGCGCCTTGAGCGGTGGCTTGAAATCTTTCGGCAACGGCGGCACCGCCAGCGACTGGAACTTCCCGTCGACGTAGCGCACGGCGCCCCTGGCGCTGGTGAAAATCAAGCGGTCCCCGGACTCCGCGATCGATTCCACGGCCAGCCGTGGCCAGCCTTCGACCTCCCGATGTTCGCCCCATTTTCCGCGCTCGAGGGAAAAGAGACGGCCTTCCAGATTCGCCGCCCAAAGACGATCATGTGCGTCGGCAAAGACGCGCGTTCCCTTCGGCACCGGCGGCAGACCGGGACTGTTTTTGCCGGAAAAAACCACGGCGCGGGCTCCATCGAAGCGCACAAAGCCGTCGAAGGCTGCCAGCCACGTGTAGCCATCGCGGGTTTGCGCGATGGAGCGGACGTTTGTCGGTAGCAGACCGTCGCTGGTCTCCCAGACCCGCAGGAGAAAGTCCCGCTCCAGCCCCTGTGGCTCGCGCTCAGATTCGGAGCCCTGCTGGGCGCTGGCCCGCCACGAGGGCACGGTGCAGAGCAGGGCGACGAGCGCGAGAAAAGGAGCGCGGAGTTTCAATGAAATCGAAGAATAAGGTGGAGGAGGATCAACTCTCGGAGATGCCCGAACAATGCCTCCCAGCCGAGCAAAAATCCATCTCCACCGTTCAACTCTGAATCTGTGGCATCGCCGACCACCCGGTCGTTCGTATCGGTGGCTCCATGCATCGAGGAACTGCCAGCCTACCGAAAGCAATACACCCGCCCACCGCCGCGGGCTCGCCAGTCTGCGATGAACTACGCTAGCCTCACCCTATGGCCTACGACTCCTATTCCGCCTTCGTCGCCGCGCTGGAAAAAGCCGGCGAGCTGAAACGCATCAGCACGCCCGTGGCGACGGAACTCGAGATCACGGAAATCGCCGACCGCGAAATGAAATCGCCCGGCGGCGGCAAGGCCCTGCTTTTTGAGAAGCCCACGATCAACGGCGTGGTCTCACCCTTTCCCGTGGCGATCAATACCATGGGCTCGTGGAAGCGCATGGCCATGAGCATGGGCGCGGAGAGCGTGGACGAAGTCGCCGCCGAACTCGGCGCGCTCATGAAAGCGAAGCCGCCGACCACAATGCGCGACGCCGTGAAGCTCTTCAGCACCGCGATCGAACTGCGCCACGCGCGCCCGAAGACCGTGCGCAGTGGGCCGTGCAAGGATGTCATCCATCGCTTCGACGTCGCGCCGAGCCGCACCGAGCCGTGGCCCGCGGCGCCCGATGTGAACGATCCAGCTTTCACGACCAGCAAAGAGCCGGCACCGACGCTCGCCGATCTGCCGATCCTGAAATGCTGGCCGCTCGACGGCGGTCGCTTCATCACGCTGCCCTGCGTCGTCACGCGCGATCCCGATACCGGCGAACGCAATCTCGGCATGTATCGCATCCAAGTTTACGACGACCGCACGACCGGCATGCACTGGCAGTTGCAAAAAGTCGCCGCGCGCCATGGCCGCCGTTACTACGAAACCGGCGAGCGCATGCCCGTCGCGATCTTCCTCGGCGGCGATCCGATGTTCCCCTTCGCCGCGACCGCGCCGATGCCCGATGGGCTCGATGAATTCCTGCTCGCCGGTTACCTGCGGCGGAAATCAATCGAGCTCGTGAAATGCGAGACCAACGACCTCGAAGTCCCCGCGAATGCCGACTTCGTCATCGAAGGTTACATCGACCCCAAGGAACCACTGCGCGACGAAGGCCCGTTCGGCGACCACACCGGCTACTACACGTTGCCCGAGCCGTATCCCGTTTTCCACGTCACCGCCATCACGCATCGCAAAGACGCGGTGTATCCCGCGACGATCGTCGGCATCCCGCCAATGGAGGATTTCTACATGGGTGCGGCGAGCGTGAAGCTCTTCCTGCCGATCTTCCAAATGAACTTCCCCGAGATCGTGGACATCGCGCTGCCCGCCGAGGGAACTTTTCATAATCTCGTCTTTGTCAGCATCAAGAAAACCTACCCGATGCAGGCCTACAAAATCATGCACGGCCTGTGGGGCATGGGGCAGATGATGTTCACGAAATACATCGTCGTCGTGGATCACGACGTGAACGTCCACCACACCAGCGAGGTGCTTTTTCACCTCTTCGCGAATACCGACCCGGCGCGCGACAGCCTGCTCACCAAAGGCCCCGCCGATGTGCTCGATCACGCCACGAGCGAAATCGCGATCGGCGGCAAACTCGGCATCGACGCGACGAAAAAGATCGCGGGCGAAGGTTTCAAGCGCCGCTGGCCGCCGCTGATCAAGATGACCGACGAGGTAAAAGCGCGCGCCCGGCAACTCGTGCCGTAGCCCGCTTACGGGTTGATGAAGATCTTGCCCGTCGAAGGATCTTCCACTTTCGCGCCGCGCGGGATGTTCCGGACGTCGATGCGATTGTAGGGATGGTAAGGGCTGATCACGAAACCGTCGCGGTTCGTCGACCGTCCCACCGGATAACGCTCTTCGCGATAGTCGCGATCATCCCGGTAGCGCCGATCGTCGCGCCGGTAGCCGTCATCCCCGTGGCCATCGGAGTAGCCGTCGCTGTAGGCGCGACGGCGCTCGTGTTGCACCACCTTGCCGACCAAATAACCGCCCGCCGCACCGATCGCGGCTCCCGTCAGCGCGCTGCGCCCGTCGCGGCCCGCGATTCCTCCGATGGCCGCACCTGTAGCGGCACCAAGCAGCACGCTATCGCCTGTGGATTCACAGCCGGAGACACCAAAAGCGAGGAGGAGAACGAGCGAGATGGAGCGGAGGGCTTTTTTCATGGGATGGGGAGTTATCGACGGAATCGGACGGGGCGCAAGCGGCGGATGTTCACTAAAATTTCGACCGCAGGATCGCCGCGCCGATGAGCCACATCTTTTCCCAGCGGCTCAGCGAGTAGCGGTGACCAAAGACGCGGAAGCCAGCGCGCTCCATCCGTTCCAGCAGGCGCGAGTAAATGGCGCGCATCAACTCCGCGGCCGTGAGCGCCCGGCGATCCGTACTCGGGCGCGCGGCGATCGCCGCGGCGTAAAAACCGCGAGCGCGTTCGGTCTCGAAACGCATCAGCGCGAGGAAAGCCTCGGTGCGACGGCCGGCGGCCAGGTCTTCGAGCGTGTAGCCGAAACGCGCGAGGTCCTCGCGTGGCAGGTAGAGCCGCCCGCCATTGGCAAAGTCCTGTCCGACATCGCGCAGGATATTGGTCAGTTGCAAAGCGAGGCCGAGTTCGATGGCGTAGGTTTTCGCCCCGGCGTCGCGGCAACCGAAAACCTCGATGCTGATCAATCCCACCACGCTGGCGACGCGGTAGCAATAGACGCGCAGATCTTCCCACGTCTCGTAGCCGACGCCGTCGAGGTCCATCTCCACGCCCGCGATGATCTCGTGGAAGCGCGCGACCGGGAGTTGGTATTTGGCGATGAGCGCCCGCACCGGCCCGGCCAGCGAGGACTCGCCCGCGATGGGCGCGACGAGCACTTCCTTCCAGCGATCGAGCGCGGAGCGGCGCTCCTCGACCGTCGGCCCGGGATCGTCCGCGATGTCATCGATCACGCGGCACCACGCGTAGAAGACGGTGATGTCGTCGCGGCGTTCGCGCGGCAGCGAGACAAAGGCGAGGGCGAGATTCGACTTACTCGCGCGGGTGATCGCCTGGGCTTCCGGCAGCGCCGCACTCACGAGAGATTCTCCGGAAAAAGATCGGCGTCGCTGGTGATCAACCCGTCGGCGACATCCAGCACCCGCAACCGCCCCCGCAGCGCAACGGCCGGCGAGGCCGTCGCGACCACGGTGGTGCCGTAGCTTTCCGTCACTCGATGCAGGAGCTCGCTGAACGCCGCCAATTCGTCGCCCGCGAGCGCGCCGTCGAGATTCTCGACGAGGAGGAAACTCGCTTCATTGATCAGGCCGCGCGCCACGGCCACTTGATATTGCGCGAGGAGCGGCAACTCATCGACCGGCCACTCCGCCGACTCGGCGAGCCCGACGAAATGGAGCATCGCCTCGGTGCGGCGACGCGCTTCGTCCGGCGTCACCTGCGAGATTTTGAAAAGCGGCATCGCCACGTTTTCGATGACGGTGAAGGAGGAGAGCAGGAAGGGCGCGGCGAAGACGAAACCGAAGCGCTGCGTGCGCAGTTCAGCGCGAGCCTCGTCGCTCAGCGCGCTGGTCGGCAGCCCTTGCACGATGATCTCCCCGGCTTCCGGGCGCTCGAGCAGTCCGAGCAAACGCAACAGCGCCGCCTTGCCACCGCCCTCCGCGCCGCGCAGCAGGTGGAAGCATCCGGGAGTCAGGCTCATCGTGAGGCCATGCACCGCGTCGCCCTCGGGGCTCCCTCCGCGGACGTCACGGATCTCCAGCGTATTGGTGGCCGGCACTTTCACCAGGTGGTGGACCTCAAAAGAGCACCCCCTGCTCGAGTACGCCCGCGGGCGCCGGATGCCGCCCGGAGTCCGAGTGTTTGTAAAAGCAGACCCAGCTCGCGAGCAGCCACGCGGCCACGTAGCCATGCAGCCACGGCGCGATCAGACTCCACGCGATGCCCGCCGCGGTGCCTTCGCCGAGCGCGAGCTTCACGGTTTCCACCGCGACGTGGAGCAGGAAAAAATGCAGCGCCGCGACGAGCACGAACCAGAGCAGCGTCCACCAGTTACGCGCCATGAAACGCCGGTGATCGCGCAGGGCGCGGCCGAGCGATTCGCTGTGCAAGGTAAGGGTGATCTGCATCGTCGGGAATAACAGCAAAGCCGCGACGAGCAGGGAACGACCAATCTTCCAGCGCTGATCGACATGCGCCTCCTCCGGCGGAAACCACGACTGGAAAAGAGCGAAGTTTTTCGCGATGAGCGGCAGGTGAATGAGCAGGCTGCTGAGCAGCATGACGCAGAGCGCCCAGCGGACGACGAAGCTCAGCCGGCGGAGTGCGAAATCGATCAGATGCTGGTGTGTGAAGGAAATGCCGCGGACCCAGCAATACGCCACGAGGATGAGGCAAAGCTGCACGCAGACTCCGGCGAGGTATTCGAAAAGGAACGACAGCCACTCCGCGACCGGCGCCCATTGGAACCACGCCACCGCCGCTTCCGGCCCGAGTTGCAAGACCTGCGGCGCGGCGTAGAGCAGCGGCTTGGTCAGCGCGGCCAGCGCAGTGACGACGATCCCCGCATGCAAAAACCAACCCCACAGACCGAACCGCTTGCCCAGCGCGCGGAAGAGCACGGTGTGATGCCCCTCCCAGTTGATGAGCAGCAGAAAGGCCGCGAACGCCGACAGCGGGAACGTGGCCACGAGCAGATTGAAAAGGCCCGCGGTGCTTTCCATAGCCGAGAGCGCGCTGGCCGCGACGGCTTCCCGCAGCGCGTTGGGTGGCAGATACCACAGCGATTCCGGCGATCCCTTGAGCCACAGAGCCGGGTCGCGCCACGCGGCCCGCATCCACATCAGGATCGGCCGATCCTCGGCGGGGAGAACCTGGAAGAAATAGACCCGCACGGTCAGTTGAAAGAGCGCGTAGGCGCAGCCAAAAGCGCCGAGCGAAAACCACAGCATCGCGTAGCGCCGGACACAGCGCAGACCGTCGCGGAAACTGGCCCGCGCCGGATTCGTAAAAAGCACCAGCAGGTAGCCAATGAGCGCGCCCACGATGAGCCACGAAAGCGGCACAACGGGCAGGGCGAACGCAGCCAGGGCGGACATGCCGGAACTTCTAAGAGACGCCCGCCGGAAAGGGAAGCGCGAGCCCTGAATGTTGCGCGTGAGAGGGGGCGGACGCGCTCACTCCCAGCGCGAATTTTTGCAACCCATGTAGGCGACCAACAGGCCGATGATGACGTGGCACATCAGCACCCAGGCGCACAGTCCCGAGGACATCAGGCGCGTCTGCGTGACCGCGAGCACGGCCTCGTAAAAGCGCGTCTCGTGCATCGTCTGGATGAAGCCGGACCAGCCCCAGTACGAGGCGATGAGTGGACGTGTGATGGCGCTGAGCACCTTGGGCAGCGCGAGCACGGCGCCGGAGAGCGGGAGCTGAAAGCCCACGAGATAGATGGAAACGAGCGAGGCCTGTTCGGCGGATTTCATCAGGCTCGAAATCGCCAGGCACACCGCAGTGAGCGCGCCATTCACGAGCACGAGCAGCCCAACCTGCGTGAGCGGGCTGCCCTTGAACTGCACGACAAAATTCACGAACACGCCCATCCACACCGACTGCATGAGCACGAGCACGCCGAGGAACGCCGCCTTGGACGCGACGTAGGCCGAGGCGCGCACGCCCGCGAATTTTTCCTTCTCGAAAATGAGCCGCTCACCCGCGATCTCGCGCGCTGCGTTGTTCGAGCCCATGAGCGCGAGCAGGATGACCTGAAACATGATCAGCCCCGAGACGAGGCTGCCCGCATGCACGAGTTCCTGCCGCTGGGCAAACTCGTTCTTCATCTGCTCGAGGAAGTTTCCGCTGACCACGCCGTTGAGATTCTTGATCTGCGGCAGGCCATCAAGCGCGAAGACGACGACGAGAATCGGGAACCCAAAAAGCAGCGCGAGCTGCAACCAGAGCTGGCCGCGGTCGCGGAAGAAAATCTTCCAGCGCCGGGCGAGCAACACGCCGAATTGCGTGAACGCACTCGGCGTCCCGGGAAAGTCGAACGGCGCCTTTTTTTTCTTCGCGTGCTTTTCCTCATGCTCCGCTTCCAGATCGGCGGGATCGTTGGATTTCACCACCTCGACGGGCACGGGCTCCTCATCTTCCTGCCGCGCCTTTTTCAGCAGGCGCTTGAAGCGGTCCTCCGTCTCCGCGTCTTCCTTCGATGGTTTGCTCGTCATTTCCTCCAGCGCGACCTCGCTCGCCACGGACTCCGCATCGAGCTTGGTCTCCGAGTAGTAGCTGCTGCGGTGCTTTTGCCACGAGCGATGCCAGTCCGCGGGTTTGCGCTGGGCGAGCCGTGGAAACAGATCCTCGGGCTTCTCCACGTCGAAGTAGTGGAAGAGCAGATTGGCCGGGCCGTGATAGGCGAGGTGGCCTTGGAAGAGCACGACCACGCTGTCGTAAAGCGCGAGGTGCCGGAGGCTGTGCGTGACCGAAAGCACGATGCGATCGTCGCGATGGGCGATCTGGTGCATGAGCCGGGCGATTTCGTCCTCGGCCTTCGGATCGAGCCCGCTCGTCACTTCGTCGCAGAGCAACAGATGCGGCGAGCTGACCATCTCCAGCGCCAGCGCGAGCCGGCGTTTTTGCCCGCCGGACAGCACCCGCACCTCACGGTCCGCGATTTCTTCCAGCCCGACCTCGCGCAGGATTTTTTCGATCCGCGCCTCCTGCTCCTCGCCGCTCAACCCGCTCACGCGCAGGCGCAGCGTGCTCTCCACACTTTCCCACACCGTCAGCAAATCATACGCGATGCTGAACTGCGGCACGTAACCGATCTCGTGCGGGTCCATGTCGCCATCTTCGGAAAGATCGCGCCCTTCCCACTCGATGTGCCCGAGCGTCGGCTCGCGCAAACCGGCGATGACTTTTAGCAGCGTGCTTTTGCCACAGCCCGACGGCCCGAGGATCGCCGCGAAATGCTTCTTCGGAAAACGCGCCGACAGTTCCGAGAGGAGCAACTGTTCGTCCGGTTCGTGGCCGAGTTGGAGGGCGACATCCTTGAGTTCGAGCATGGGGCTGGGGAGGGTGGGCGGAGTCGGCCGCGGCGGGCCATCGTTGCTGCGCAGCGTTGTGGATTGACGCCCGTTTGTCAGTGGCAAAAGTGGCGCATGCCCGCTTCCTCCCATCCCCGCCGCGCCGCCGGTCGCAAACCGTGGGTCCGGCTCGCGCTCTGGGGGCTCCCGATTCTCTTCGTCCTGCTCGTCGTCGCGTTCTTCGTCGTGCGCTCGCTGATCGACTCGTATCTGCGCAGCGAGGGCTTTCGGAAATTCGTCGCGGACAAAGCCGGCCACACCCTGCACGCCGACGCCGAGCTCGCTCCGCTGCACTTTTCCGGCAGCGAGATTTTCGCCGATGGCTTTCGCGCACGTGGCGGACGCGAGGCCGCATTTGCCGATCTCCAGCTCGAGCAGATCCGCACCGAGATCAGCCTGCGGCGGTTCTTTGAGAAGGTCTGGCAGATCGAGCATTTCGAGGTTCAGCGGCTGCGCGTGGATCTCACCGGCCCGCGTTCCGATCGTCCCGTGGAGCCGACGGCGAACCCGCTCGAAGCGCCCAAGACCGAGCGCGCCGCCGCAAGCGACAGTAGCGGGTGGCTGCCCAACCGGGTCGAACTCGGCCGCGCGGTCGTGCGCGACACCCAGATCGTCTGGCCCGGCGGCGGACTCCGCGGCACCCTGCTGAATCTCCGCCCGCACGAAGGCGGCTGGCAGATCGTCGGGCAGGGCGGCCGCATCGAATACGCGAATCTCCCGCCGCTCGACGTCACCAGCCTGCAACTCCGCTACCGCGCCCCTTCGCTCTACGTGAACAGCGCCGAACTGCGCCAGCCCAACGGCGGCTCGGTGCAAGCGACGGGTGAAATCGATTTCGAGAAGCAGCTCGATCTGCGGCTCGTCCTCGTGAACGTCAGCACCACGCCGTATCTCTCCGACGATTGGCGCGTGCGGATGAAAGGCAACCTCTCCGGCGAAGTCACCGTGCGCAGCGCGCTACCCGTGATCGGCGCTCCGCAGATCAAAGGTTCGCTCAAGCTGACCGAAGGCGAACTCACCGCGCTGCCCGTGCTCGACCAGATCGCCGCCTTCACCCGCACGCAGCAGTTTCGCCGGTTCAATCTCAGCAACGCCTCCGGCGATTTCCAGCAGGACGGCGCAAGACTGAGCGTCACGAAATTCGTCGCCGAATCCGACGGCCTGATCCGCATGGAAGGTGCCTTCGTCGTCGAGAACGGGCAGATCGATGGCACGTTCCAGGTCGGCGTCACGCCCGGCAGCCTGCAATGGCTCCCCGGCGCCCAGGCCAAGGTCTTTACCGAATCGCGGGGCGGTTACCTGTGGGCCCCGATGCGCCTCACCGGCGCGGTGAACAAACCCAGCGACGACCTCACGCCCCGCCTCGTGGCCGCCGCGCAGGGAGCGGTGATCGAAGGCGTGCAGAACGCTGCGGGCGAAGCCATCAAGACCGGCAAGGACGCGATCAAAGGCGCACTCGATTTGCTACTTCCGAGCACACGTTAGCAAGCTGTCGCCAGCTCCGGCGATGTCTGCGGTGGAAAAGTTCGCGAGAGACGCTTAGCTTCTCGGCCACTAGTGGGCGGAAGCGCGAGCCAAGGCCACCGCTTTGCTGCTGCCGGTAACGAAGCAGGCGCCGAATTGTTTGACGTCAGGTCAAAGGCGTTATTGCGTGCGGCTATGAACCTCCCCAGATTCACTATGAAACATTTGTGGGCGGCATGGCTAGTCGCTCTTCACTGCGGATGTTTCGCTCAGCAACCGACCCATCTGGCGCCCAATCTGTTGAAAAACCCCACGTTCGAAAAGGGAACCGAAGGCTGGAAATTTGAGGCGTGGTACGACCGTGTCGCCAAGGCGGTGAAAGATCCGCAAGTGAACCATCTCGGGCGCCTGAGCATCCGCGTCGATCAGCCGAAACCGACCGACAGTTCCCTCAATCAAGCCGTCACTCTCAAACCGGACACGCGCTATCGTTTGTCGGGAATCAAGACCCACAATGTGGTCAAACCGGATATCGCCAAACAAAGGCCGGGAGCAGAAGGAGCCTCGCTCACGATCATGGGAGGCTACGAGAAAACGCCCAGCGTCACCGGCACCAACGACTGGACTTACGTTTCGCTGGACTTCACCACGAAAGCGAAGACCGACCTGAAGATTGGCTGTCGCCTCGGCCACTACGGGAGATTGGTCACGGGCACCGCGTGGTTTTCGGAAATCTCTTTGGTGGAATTGAGTGAGTGACCACCCATATCATACAGTGACCGCGCAGCGTTACCCGGCGATGGCGACGGTCGTCTGAGCCGCCGGCTTCGCCTCCACCACTCTGGTCCGGAAGAGAATATCCACCACGTTGCGCACATATTGCTCATCGGGCATGGATTCGACGATCTCCGGCGGGAAGGTGACGACGCCTTTGAAGTGCTCGGCAAGGTCGGCGAAGAGCGTGACGCGCGCGGCAGGATCGAAGGTGTGCAAAACGCCGCGGGCGAGGCGATCAAGACCGGCAAGGACGCGGTAAGAAGCGCGCTCGACCTGCTCCTCCCGGGAACGAAATAGCTCGGCGCCGACCACCACCCTCACCGGACTGATGCTTCAGTAGCTCACCGTCACGCCGACGTGAAAGCGGGCGTCTTCCTCATCGCCTTCGACTTCCGCGAGTTGCCAGCCGTAGTCGGCGCGGACGGAAACGTAGGGATTGAGCGCATAGCGCAGGCCGACGCCGACGCTCGAAAGCGTGATGCTGTCGTCTTCACCCGGCGCGGCGTCTTCGATCGTCGCAATGCCGAAATCCCAGAACGCCAGGAACTGGAGCGAGTCCTGCACTTTCGTCACGCCGAGTGCGCGCAGCGGGTGCAGCGCTGGCGCGCGCAGTTCGTGATTCATGATGAAGCCGCCATCGCCATTGACGATGCGTTCGCTATAGCCGCGGATGGAATTGTAACCGCCGAAGCCGAGTTGCTCGGTGCCGACAAGCGGCCCGCTGGCGATCTGGCCGGTGAATTGATTCGAAAGCGACAAGCCCCACGGCAGCGGCGCGAGATGGTTGAGCCGCAGCAGGCCGTAGAGATACTCAGGATCAGCGCCCTCGCGGGTCGCCGCAAAAGCCTCCGAGCCGTTGTCGTCGGTCATGTCGCCGGGGCTGCCGAAGAGGCTCGCTTCGAGGCTCACGCGGCCGAGCTGGTACTCGAAGCCAGCGTTGTAGCTCAACACGAATTGCGAGACCTCGAGGCTGGTATCGAAAATCTCCGTGCCGCCGAAGACGAGGTTGTTGTTCGTGCTCTTGAAATCGTAGCCGAGCACGACTTCGTGTTTGTAGGAGCGCATCGGCGGCAGCGGCACGCTGTAGCGAAAGCTCACCTGATAGCTGCGGCCCTGCTGTTCAAAACCCTGCGGAAGCACCGGCTCGGTCTCGGCGTAGGAGCCGAAAAAGGTCAGCGTGTGCCGCCACGGGAGCGGGACGATGTAGGAGCCGCTGTGCGCGCGGAAGAGCTCGAAGTCCGGGCTGGCGGTGAACTGGTAGTTGAATTGGTGATCGAGGCCGAAGACGTTGCCCCAGTTGAATCCGGCGAGGAGACGGTTTTTGTCGGTCAGTTCGGTGCCCGTATTGTCGTAGCCCGCGAAGACGCGGAGCGGGAGGCGGTCCTGCACGCGCACGACCACATCGGTGGTGCCTGGCGCGGCCCCGGGAGTGAAGACGGAATTCACGCTCCGGAAGGAGTTGTTGTTGAGCCACGCCATATCGGCATCGAGCCGGCTTTTTTTGATCGAGTCGCCTTCGCGCAGACGCACGGAGTTGCGAAAGAGGCTCGTCCGGAACCAGCGATTCCCTTCCACCCGCACCTCGCCCACGGCTCCTTCGGTCACGACGACTTTCACCACACCGGAAGTCACATCCTGCTCGGGCGCGGTCACATTGACCACTGGGCGGTCGTGCTCGCCGTAATAAGCGCTCACCTCCACGGCGATCGTGCTCACCAATTCGAAGGTCAGTGGCTGCCCCAGATAACGCTGCATCCGCTCTCGAAATTTCTCGGTCTCGAGCAGCGGGAGTCCTTGCACTGCGACCCCTCCGGCGCGGGAAATGACCACCTGTCCGGCTTTCGCCGCGGTTGGCCCAAAGACCAATCCTCGCAGGGTTGGCGCACCTTTGATTCGCGGCGCCCGCGGCAACGGCGGACGCTCCGGGGTGGCTGATTTCGGCGGCGGTATTTCGGGCGAGCTGGACGCGCCCGGTTTCGATGGCAGCTTCGGCGCAATGCGTTCAAAGTCCTGGGCACCCAACGGCGCGGCGAGGAGAGCGAAAACGAACAGCGAACGTTTCAGATGTTTGATCATACGAAGTGAGATGAACAGCGCAGAGGGGAGCACTACTGGCCGCGGGCACCCGCGCCGCTGGCGGGATTAAAATTGAGCCCCTGCTGCATCATGTTTGCGCCGACTTCGAGCCGCAGCGATGCGGCATTATTGATCAAGCCCGCGCCGACATCGATGCGGGGGATCGCATTCAAACCACCGGCCGCGACCAACGTTCCTCCGTCGTTGCCGACGAGGTTGTTGAGCTTCATCAGGTTGCCCGCTCCGGCGGCGACCAGGCTGCTCACGGTCATGTTGAAATTTCCACCACCAGCCGCGACGAGGCTGGCCGCTCGGTTGACGGAGATATTTCCGCCGCCTGCAGCGACAAGTCCGGCCGCGATCGACTGGAGATTCATCCCACCGGCCGCGACCAACGTTCCTCCGTCCAAGCCGACCAATGATCCCCCATCGAGACCGATGAGATTCAAGCCGCCCGCGGCGACGAGTTGCGACATCGCTTGATTGGAGAGATTTCCGCCACCCGCAGCGACGAGACTGCTGATGGACTTGGCAATCAGATTCAGGCCACCCGCGGCGACGAGGCTTCCACCGTCCAGGCCCACGAGGTTCAACCCGCCAGCGGCGACGAGGCTTCCACCGTCCAAGCCCACGAGGTTCAACCCGCCAGCGGCGACAAGGTTCAGTCCACCAGCGGCGACGAGGCTCCCGCCATCCAGACCGACGAGATTGCCGGCGCCCGCAGCGACCATGTTGCCCGCGCCAGCGGCGACGAGCGACGAATTGATGATCGCGACTTGTGCGGCCGGGCTCAGATTGCCGCCGCCCGCGGCGACCAGCGCATTGATCTGTCCCGGGGTGAGATTCCCGCCGCCCGCGGCGACGAGGGCCGCGACGACGCCGGGTGTCATATTGCCTCCGCCCGCAGCAACGATTCGGCTGACTTCACCAGTGCTGAGATTGCCGCCACCCGCGGCGACGATCCCGTTGATCTGGTCGATCCCCAGCCGCTGGCCAAGCCCGATCGCGTTCAGGGCAAAGACACTGTTCGCGATATCGAGGGGGTTGCCGCGCGGCACGAAAAGCAGCGCACCGCTGTCATCGAGCACCGCCGGACCGGCAAACGCTTGCGCTTCATCGATCAGTTCCTGCGCGCGGGCCGCATTGTCCAGGGCGACCCTTTGCTCCGGCGTCGCCATGGCATATTCGAGTTCCTTGAAAAGCTCGCCGCTGTATTTGCGGACGAACTCAGAACCGTTCTGGCGGTAAGCCGTGACGACCGCGTAGATCCGCACGAGAGTGAGTTCGGTAGCATTGATCCCTTTCGTCGTGCCTTTCTTCAACAGACCCTTGAAGAGGCCAGTCGGATTGAAGAGCTCGAAGTCATCGTCGCTCATCTGAATGAGTTCCGCTGCGACATTAGCCTCTTCCTCGGAAAGCGTCGTTGGAACCTTGAAATTCTTCAGGATGAATTTTGTCGAACTAGGCACCACCTTGGTGGTAGCAAACGCCCGTAGCAGATTGATCGAAGGCACCGCTGGTTCAAACGGCGTGACGTTCAACGTGGCCCCGGGCAGCGCCAGGACGTTGCCGGTCGTCGGCGGGTCGGCAGGAAAGGAAACCCCTTCCGCGAGCCAGTCGGGAGCGAGTCCACCGAGGGTCGCCGTGGCGAGCGACGGCGCATAGATCACATAGCGCGCGCTGCTCTCGGCAACGATCGCCGCCGCCCCGGCGTTGTTGATGAAGCCGGTGTCGGAGGAGAGTTTAAAGCTGTTTCCCGGACCACCGAAAATGATCTCGGCGCCGGAACTCAGAACGAGGTTACCGCCGAGCACTTCGATGAAGCCGGAGGAAATCGCCCCACCATCGACCATGCCATTGATGGCGAGGCCGCCCTGCACGTCGCGCATCCGGAACTGGAGATCGTAAACGGCGTGGGTCAGGGTGCCGATGTCGTTGTTGCCGAGCAAGGTGATGTCGCCGCCGGGCGCCTGCACTTCGAGCAGTGCGGAGTTGATTACCCCGCCGAGGTTGATCGAGCCGGTACTCGTGAACACGTTCAACGAATCGACCGTGATATTACCCAACCCCTGCACATTGCCGCCGAGCGAGGCGAGCGAGAGATTCCCAAGCCCCAGGTCGAGCGTGCTCTGGATATCCACGACGCCCGGGCTCTGAAGCTGGAGCGACCCGTAAGTCAATCCACTCGTGGGCCGCGAGATGGCGGCGACCACGGAAAGAGTGGTCGTGGGAAGCGCCGCGAATGAACCGATGTGCAGCCGCTCGGCGCTGATCAGATCGAGTTCGGCGTCGGTGAAGGAGAGTTCATTCGCAGTCTTTGTTCCGACCACCACCGAGACCGACGAGTCGTATTGCTGAAGCTCGACATAGCCGCCGCTGGCCGCAATCCCGCCACCGATCAATATCTTGTTCGCCTGCAGGACCACGTTTTCCGTGACGCCGTTCTCATTGGCTCGCAACACCGGGTTCGTGCCGTTATTTGCGCCCAGCGAGATGAGGCCGTGCTGCGAGATGAGGGTGATGCCGCCGCCCGAGCGAAACGCGGTCGAACCGAGCGTGCTGGTCGGCAGCGATTGGATGGAATTGTTCGCCGTCACCCTCAGCAGTCCGCTGCCGAGGTTGATGACCGACGCGTCGTTTTTCACATGCACAGAACCGCCGGCGCTCAATTCCACGCTCGTTCCGCCGCGGACGGAGGCGTTGGCCCCTTCACCGATCAGGATGTTATTGCCTGCCGTCAGGGTGAGCTTGGAATCCGAGATGATGCCCACGCCAAAGAACCCGCTCCCCACCGAGATGTCGGACGATGCGCCATTCGCGATCACGGTCACGTCGCCAAGCGGATTGGTTGAGTTCACGGCCCCGATCCAGTCCGTTCCCACCGCCGGATCGAGAATCACGGAGCCATTGTTTACGAGATAGATCGAGACGTTGCCGCTGGTCTTACCATCGCCCGTGACACCGCCGAGGCCGGCGCTCACGCCGCCGATGGCCAGCGTACCGGGCGCCGCTTCGTTGTTCGTCACGAACGCAAATCCGCCGAATCCGCCGGACGCTGTCGCCTTGGCTTCCAGGCGGCTGACCTGCGTATTGAGCGGATTCGTGGTCCCGCCGCCGATGGCGCGTCCGACGATGCCGAGGCTGCCGCCGATAAACGAGGGCGTAGTCCCGTCCAGAATCTGTCCGGTGGACTCGAAGTTAATCACGCCGCCCGGCAGGACCTCAATGCGGCAATTTGCCGACGTCAAAAACTGCACCGTCCCGCCGCCCGTGGCCTTGATGGTGATGATGCCGTTTACAGCCGTGCTCTTCGTCAGCCCGGTGATCAGCAGACCAAGCGAGGTATCGTTGATTGCGATGTTTCCCCCGCTCGAAATCGCGCCCAACGCGCCGATGCTATTGGCGAACGTGCCATCCACAGCGACGTCGCCTGCGGCCGTGGCGCTCAAGAGATTCACATTCACGATGCCGTTGAGATCGATCCTGCCGGCCGTCGCCGTCATTTGCAGATTACGGGCGGAGATGGTGCTCGCGGTGCTGCCGAGGATGTCATTGCCCGCGGTCAGCGTCACGATCCCGTGCGGATTCGCGTCCTGCGCGACGATCCCGTATTTCCCGACGACCAGCGGCATATTCAGCAGGATGTCGTTCGTCGCCTGAATCGTCAGGTTGCGCGCGCCGATCTCCGCAGCCTTGAGTTCCACATCGGTTCCGCCCTTGTAAGTCACATCGACGCCGACCTGCGTGAGCAGCTTGTCCACCCCGGCATTGACCAGCAGCTTGCCTGCGGCTTCGAGGGAAAAAATGCCCGTCGGCGTGTTGTTTGTCGTGAGCTGGAACGCGGGCGCATTCACCGTCAGGTTCCCGGTGGTTGTTTTGATTTTCACGTCGCCATTGCCGGTCTGCAGGCTGCCCGTGTAGCTGAAATTTCCGCCGCCGAGATTGGTGGACTTGCCCACAATCAAATCGTCCGCATCGACGAATTCGACCTGTCCGCCATTGGTGATGAAGAGGGTGTTGACGTTGTTCGTCGGGTTGAAAAAGAAGATGTGGCCCTGCGCTTCGATCGTCAGCTCGTCGGCGATCACGTTGCCCGCGATGAAGCCGAGCACGCCGCCCGCGGTCCCGCCATTGCCCGGGCCCTTGTTCAGCAACTTCACATCGCCGGCACCGGCGTTGATCGTCGAGAACGTGAAGGAGATGTCCTGGCTCGAGCTGTCGGTCAGTCCCGCGCCGGTGTCGATCGTCAGGTTCACGTCGCCGTTGTTCGTCGTCAGGCTGCCGCCGGCTTGGAAAATGATCGACGCCGTGCCCGCGTCGCGATGCGCCGCATCGACGCCCGCCCCGGTGGTCGCATTGGCCGTCATGTTCACCGCGCCGCCCGCCGTCGTCAGCGCCGCCTCGATCTGAATTGTCCTGCCCGCCAGCACGGTGAAACTCTTGTTCGGCGTCAGCGTGCCGCCGGTTGTCGAAGTCAGATCGAGGGCGTCTTGCAGCGTGAAGTCGTTGTTCGTCTGGATGAGAATATTGGCTAGCAAATCGCGCAACGTGCCCGGTGCGATCACCGCGTCGGTGCCCGGATTGGTGCCGAAGCTGCCAACGTCGCCGGGCGTCGCCGTGCCTCCATTGGCCACGCGGGTATTTTTCGGATCGAGCAGCAGCGTCCCGAAATTCCCGTCCACTGCGGAAAGATCGACCATGCCGGTGAAGCTCAGCGCTTCCTTGCCGGAAACCTCGGCAAACCCGCCATGGCCGCCGCCCGCGCCGCCGCGCGCCGTGATGGTGCCG
>JBBQYR010000050.1:0-28105 GCA_038208565.1 Chthoniobacterales bacterium | reverse complement strand
TTTCCAGCACCACCTTGCCGCGCGTGCCCACGAGCTCGAAGCGGTTCGTCCCCGGCGCCTCGCCGGTCGAGGAGATGAAGCTGCCCGTCGCGCCATTCGGCCACTCGAGATAGCAGTTCACCGCTTCCTCCACCTCGATGTCGTGGAACTGCCCGATCTGGCAAAAGCCGCGCACCTTCGACGGCATCCCGCAGAGCCACTGCAGCATGTCGAGCTGGTGCAGGCATTGATTGAGCAGCACGCCGCCGCCCTCGCCTTTCCACGTCGCCCGCCAGCCGCCGCTCGCATAGTAGGCCTCGGTGCGGAACCAATCGGTGATGATCCAGTTCACGCGCACCAGCTTGCCGAGTTCCTGCTCGATGAGCTGCCGGATCTTGAGATAACGCGGTTCGACGCGCATCTGAAACATGCCCGCGAAGACCTGCTGCGGGTGCTCCTTGGCGACCGCGAAGAGCCGCTCCGCATCCGCCTTGTGCGCGGAGATCGGCTTCTCGATCATCGTGTGCAGGCCGTTCTTCAGCGCATCGATGCCCAGCGTGGTGTGGAGAAAATGCGGCGTCGCGACGACGATCGCGTCGATCTTCCCCGAGCGGATCATATCCTCGCACTTGTCGAAGGTCGCGATGCCCCTGGCCTTGAAAGGCTCCAAGCTCGGAGCAAACGCATCGCTCACCGCCGCCAGCTCGCAGCGCGAGATTTTCCCTTCGAGAAGATAACCGGTGTGAAATTTACCGATGTTGCCGAGACCGACGATGCCGAGACGAACTTTGGACATAAGAGCAGGGGATTTTTAGGTGGTGGAAGGGCGCGCAGGTTCGCTGGCGACGGAAAGTGCGGGCAAGCTCAATCTACGCGGCTCGCGCTGCCAGTTTCCTACGACGTAATCCGACAGCGATGAGAGGGGAAGAGCCGTTAGAATGTTGGAATGGACCGTCTTAGCTCCCCAAGCTCCCGAGGCCGTCACGCCGGCGCGCGTGTTTGCTGCAGCGCCCATTCCGACACTTGTTTCCGGCGGATTACCCGAAATGGACTTCTCTGTGACAGTTCGGGCACAAAGCGCCCCCGTTTTCGACCGTATCCTCACCGCCTTTGGCGAGGGGCACCCAGTGATGAACTTCGAGATATGGAGAGCCATCAGTTCCCCGAGAAAACGGTGCTGGCCGGTGACATTTTTCACAAACACCGTTGGCGCGGAGTAGGACCTCCGCAATCACGTCGGGATTTCTGTCGAAAGCGGTCGTGACAACGTCAAAACGAGTCGGAAACCTAGGTGCGGCCTGTAATCGATCGAGCCTCTCACTTCGAAGTAGCTTTAGGGAGGTGGTCACATTGGCCTGCAACACTTCGGATACCTTCAGGAGCTTCGGAAGGCCGTCGTCATCCGCTCTGGACTCCAATAGAGATATCAAACCATCCTCCACTTCGGGCGACTTAATCTCAAAGAGGCCCAGACTCCAGAATTGGGTCCGTCGAAGCTGTGGAAACCACGACTGGTCGTTCAATGGAATTGGAGGATCAAAGGGGGCGCCTATTACTCCCGACACCCTTGATCCCCGCTCGCCCTGTGGAAGTGGTGCGACCCTCTCAACGGTAAAAGTGTAGCAGAGCGAGAACTCCTTCGGCGAACCACGACCGGCAACAAACCAGATCTGGGAACCGACGACCGAACCCGCCGCACTATTGGTGGTGATGCCATACTCAAAATTATCTAGGTCATCAGGCCATTCCAAACCAGCTTCCGAGACGGCGTTGCTATTAGAAAACGTAGTGAGGCATTTATAATGGTACGAGTTATTGGGCTCCTCTGTATTCAGTGCAACCGAAAGTAACTCCGACCAATAATGCAATGAAAGTCCGCGAAGCCATCAAACTGATCGAAGAGGATGGTTGGTATCTGGCCCGCACCCGCGGCAGTCATCGGCAATACAAGCATCCGGCCAAGCGCGGCCTGGTCACGATTGCCGGCAAGCCGGGTGATGAGCTTGCGCCAGGGACGAGGAACAGTATCCTCAAGCAAGCCGATCTGAAATGAGCCGATACCTGATCATCATCGAAAAAACCTCGACGGGTTTTTCCGCCTATTCGCCGGACCTTCCCGGATGCGTCGCAACCGGAGGAACGCAGGCCGAGGTGCAACGCGAGATGCAGGACGCCATCGCCTTCCACATCGAAGGGATGCGGGCCGAAGGGTTGCCCGTGCCAGAGCCGTCTTCGAGCGCGGAATATGTGGAAGTGGCGCTGGCTTAGCGGTATCTGAGGAGCGTCTTGTTTCCAGCGCCTCTCTCTGCCACGTTGCGCACATGGAAATCGTTTTCAGCATTACCCAGGAAGCCGATGGCGGGTTTGTGGGCGAGTGTCTTTCGCACGATATTTTCACGCAGGGCGATACGTGGGAGGAACTGCGCGCCAATGTCCGGGAAGCCGTGAGCGCCTATTTCTTCGACCAACCCAAACCCTCGGCCATTCGTCTGCATCTGGTGCGTGATGAAGTGCTGGCGGTGGCATGAAGCTGCCGCGCGATCTGAGCGGGGCGGAGTTGATTAAATTGCTCGGCAAGCATTTCGACGATCGGCGGGAGAATCAGGAAGGGAGCCACGTCATTCTCGAAACCAGCGATCCTCGGCAGCATCGGATTTCCATTCCCGACCATGCGGCACCGCGCATCGGAACGCTGAACGCGATCTTGCGGGCGGTGGCCACGGCCAAAGAGGTGGAGAAAGAAGACATCCTACGGCATTTGTAGGTTGGCTATTTGAAGCCTTCGGCGGGCTTCCTCGGTGGAAGGGGAGGGCGACTGGGGCGGTGATCATTCGGCTGACGGATTTAAAACCTACATTTTCTGCAAATGCCTACCGCTCTGGAGGTTAATTTAGGTCGCGAGCCAAGCCAGTTCAGCTCACGACCTGAACTGGTTCAGGTGCCGAGTTGAACCGGTTTAACCGCAGGCTGGACGAGTTCACGAAAAACCAAGGCCGGTTCTCCTTCGACCTGCGCGGGCTTAGGTCTGGGCTGAACTGGCTTACCTCTGAGTAGAACTGGTTCTGGTCGCAGCTGAATCAGTTCAACTCGAAGCTGAACTGTTTTACTTTGCGGTGAATTAGTTCAGGTCCGGACCTGAACTGACGAGGATCGGAGGAGAACCAGTGGTGGTCAGAGTAGAACTGACTGTTCATTTTGGAAAACTGGTCCGGTAGCGACACGAACTGGCGTGGGACCGGCGTAAACGGGCTGCGCTTTCTACAGAACTCGCGCTCCGCGAAGATAAACACGCCGGCCTTTCCGAAGAACTGCCTCGCCCTCCGTCGTCCCTGAACTCCTTCCCGCGAAGGACCGGGCTCGGCGACCAGCAACCAGCTCTTTTCACCGCGAACCCACCTTTGCTGTCGCGGGAAACGTTTCGGTCGCGATGTTGAGGAGTGGTGCGCTTATCCGCTGGCTTTGCGCAGCAGCGTTCCGTTACAAACTCGGTCCCCTTTTCCCATGCCCGCCACTCGCCCGTCCCCATCCGCCCCGCCCGCTCGTCAAAAGAAACTCCTCGTCGCCAACCGCTCCGAAATCGCCATCCGCGTGATGCGGGCGGCGACGGAACTCGGGTTGCGCACGGTGGCGATTTACGCGGAGGAGGATCGGTTTTCGATGCATCGCTTCAAGGCGGATGAGGCTTATCGGGTGGGCGAGGGGAAGGGGCCGGTGGGCGCTTATCTCGACATCGAGGGGATCATCACGGTGGCGAAAGAGCACGAGGTGGATCTGATTCATCCGGGTTACGGTTTCCTGTCGGAGAATGCGAATTTTGCGAAGGCCTGTGCGAAGGCGGGGATCACGTTCGTCGGGCCGAAGGCGGACTTGCTGGAACTGATGGGCGACAAGGTGGCGGCGCGTGCGCTGACGCAGAAGCTGAAGGTGCCGACGCTGCCGGGCACGGAGGAGTCGGTCAGCAATCGGGGCGAGGCGCTGAAGGCGGCGGCGAACATCGGCTTCCCGCTGATCATCAAGGCGGCTTTTGGCGGTGGCGGGCGCGGGATGCGTGTGGTGCACAAGGCGGGCGATCTCGATGCGCTGCTCGATGAGGCGCAGGGCGAAGCGGAGCGGGCGTTTGGTAATTCGGCGGTTTTCCTGGAGCGCTACATTCCGCGCGCGAAGCACATCGAGGTGCAGATCCTCGGCGACAAACACGGCGCGGTGGCGCACTTGCACGAGCGCGATTGTTCGGTGCAGCGGCGGCATCAGAAGGTGGTGGAGATCGCGCCGAGCGTGGGGCTGGATGATCGGGTGCGCGTGGAGCTGTGCGAATCCGCGGTGCGGATCGCGAAGGAGATCGGCTACGACAACGCGGGGACGATCGAGTTCCTCTACGACCTGGATACGAACGATTGGTTTTTCATCGAGATGAATCCGCGCATCCAGGTGGAGCACACCGTCACGGAAGAGATCACCGGCATCGATCTGGTGCGCTCGCAAATCCTCATCGCGCAAGGCTGCAAGCTGCACGGACCGGAAGTCGCGCTGCCGGCGCAGGAGGCGATTCCACGGAAGGGTTTCGCGGTGCAGTGCCGGGTGACGACCGAGGATCCGGAGAATAAGTTCATGCCGAACTACGGTCGCATCGTGACCTTCCGCAGCGCGGGCGGCTACGGGCTGCGGCTCGATGCGGGCATGGGCGAGGCGGGCGCGGTGATCACGCCATTTTACGACTCGCTGCTCGTGAAGATCACGGCGAGCGGGAGCACTTTCGAGGTGGCCCTGCAGCGCACGGATCGCGCCCTGCGGGAGTTCCGCATCCGCGGGGTGAAGACGAACATTCCGTTCCTCGAGAACGTGATTCACGCGGAGCAGTTCCGCACTGGCAAGGCCACGACGACGATGATCGATACGTCGCCGTCGTTGTTTGAATTCAAGCCGCGCCGCGACCGCGCGACGAAGCTGCTGAACTTCCTCGGCAACGTGATCGTGAACGGCAACCCGCACGCCAAAGGCTACAAGCCGGAGGCGCCGCTCAGTGCCGCGCCGCTGCCGAAATCCGACGCGAAGCAGACGCCGGCCAAGGGGACGCGCCAGCTCCTGATCGAGCTCGGGCCGAAGAAATTTGCCGAGTGGACGACGAAGCAGAAGCGCCTGCTCGTGACCGACACGACTTTCCGCGACGCGCATCAATCGCTGATGGCGACGCGCGTGCGGACGTACGACATGGCGGCGGTCGCGGGCGCGGTGGCGCGGCGCACGCCGGAGCTGTTCTCGCTGGAGATGTGGGGCGGCGCGACCTTTGACACCGCGATGCGTTTCCTCACCGAGGACCCGTGGAATCGTCTGCGCCTGCTGCGCGAGAAGGTGCCGAACATTTGCTTCCAGATGCTGCTGCGCGGTGCGAATGCCGTCGGCTACACGAGCTACCCGGCGAATGTCGTCGAGGGTTTCGTGAAGCACGCGGCGGAGTGCGGCATGGATATTTTCCGCGTCTTCGATTCGCTGAACGATCTGCGGAACATGAAGGCGGCGATGGAGGCGGTGCAGAAGACGCACGGCATTTGTGAAGGCGCGCTCTGCTACACGGGCGACATCCTCGATCCGAAGCGCACGAAGTATTCGTTGAAGTACTACATCGGCCTCGCGAAGGAGCTGGAGAAGATGGGCGCGCACTTTCTCGCGATCAAAGACATGGCGGGGCTGTGCCGTCCGTACGCGGCGCAGGCGTTGGTCAAGGCGCTGAAAGAGCAGATCAGCATCCCGGTGCATTTCCACACGCACGACACGAGCGGCATCAATGCGGGCTCGATCCTGCGCGCGAGCGATGCGGGCGTGGATGTGGTCGATCTCGCGATCGCCTCGATGAGCGGCTCGACTTCGCAGCCGAACCTCAACTCGATCGTGGCCGCGCTCCAGCACACGCCGCGCGATACCGGGCTGAACCTCGATGCGCTGAATGAGTTCAGCGACTACTGGGAGCAGGTGCGGGAATTCTATGCGCCCTTCGACACCGCGCCGAAGTCGGGCAGCGCCGAGGTTTATCTCCACGAGATGCCCGGCGGGCAGTTCACGAATCTGAAAGAGCAGGCGGCGTCGATGGGGCTCGGCAATCGCTGGCCGGAGATCGCGCGCACTTACCGCGAGGTGAATGATCTCTTCGGCGACATCGTGAAGGTGACGCCGTCGAGCAAGGTGGTCGGCGACATGGCGCTCTTCCTTTTCACCCGCGGCATCAAGCCCGCGGACGTGGTGAACCTGCCGCCCGGCACGAGCTTTCCGGAGAGCGTGATCGATATGCTGAGCGGTGGACTCGGCGAACCGATGGGCGGCTGGCCGAAGGATGTCGTCCGCGTCGTGCTCGGCAATACCAAGGTGAAGCGCGCGAAACCCGCGCCGGTGAAACTCAAGGAAACGCGCGCGGAGCTGGCGACGAAGTTCAAGCGCGAGGCGAACGACGATGATCTTTTCTCGCACCTCATGTATCCGGCGGTGTTCGCGGATTTTGCGAAGTTTTCGCAGAGCTTCGGCGAGGTGAGCGCGCTGCCGACGCCGGCGTTTTTCTACGGCCTCGCACCGGGTGAGGAAATCAGCGTGTCGATCGAGGAAGGCAAGGTGCTCTTCATCAAGCTGATCAATATCGGGGCCTCGGACAAAGAGGGGAAACGGACGATCAGCTACGAGCTGAACGGCGTGCCGCGCGAAGCGGTGGTTGTGGACAAATCGGTCGCGCCGAAGACGAAATCGCGGGTGAAGGCCGACACGGCCGATGCGCTGCAGCTTGGCGCCCCGATTCCGGGAATGGTCACCGCGGTGCATGCGACGGTCGGGGCGAAGGTGGCGAAAGGGGACAAGCTGATGACGCTGGAAGCGATGAAGATGCAGACCAACGTCCTCGCGCCCGCCGATGCCATCGTCGCCGAACTGCTCGCCGGCGTCAGCGATTCGGTGGAGAGCGGCGACCTATTGGTGAAGTTGCGCGCGTGATTTTGGTGGCGCAACCGCCGCCCTGAGGCACGATTTTCGCACCCATGAAAACCCGGGCCTTCATCCTCGCCGCCACGATCGCGACTCTCGTTTCTTCCAATGCTCAGGCGGAGATGCCGCCGGCCTGGCCGCAGTGGCGTGGACCGCTCGGGAACGGGCTCGCGCCGGACGCGAATCCGCCGGTGAAGTGGAGCGAAACGGAGAACGTGAAATGGAAGGTCGCGGTGCCCGGCTTCGGAACTTCCACCCCGGTGATTTGGCAGGACAAGGTATTCCTGCTCACGGCCATCGCGCCGGCCAAAGACGAGGAGGCGACGCCCGCGGCGGAAGCGGCTCCGGTGGGTCCGGGAGAAGGACGGCGTCAGCGGGGTGGAGGCGGCATGACGCGGGAGAAGCCGACGGAGAAGTTCCAATTCGTCGTGCTCTGTCTGATGCGTGATTCGGGAAAAACCATCTGGCAGAAAACGGTGCGCGCGGAAGTGCCGCACGAGGCGCATCACCGCGATCACGGTTACGCCTCCGCTTCACCCGTGACCGACGGCAAGATGCTCTACGCATACTTCGGTTCGCGCGGCCTTTACGCGATGGACTTCGACGGCAACGTGAAATGGGAGAAGGATTTCGGCGATCAGCAGACGCGCAACAACTTCGGCGAAGGCGCTTCGCCTGCCCTGCACGGCGACACGCTGATCGTGAACTGGGATCACGAGGGTGAGGACTTCATCGTGGCACTCGACAAGACGACCGGCCGGGAACTCTGGCGCAAGCAGCGCGACGAGCCGACAAACTGGACCACGCCGTTCATCGTTGAGCACGGAGGCCTCGCGCTGGCTGTGGTGAACGGGCACAACAAGCTGCGCGCGTATGACGTGAAGAATGGCGACCTCGTCTTCGAGGCGGGCGGGCAGACGCTGAATTGCATCCCCACGCCGGTGAGCGGCCACGGGCTTCTCATCGCGATGAGCGGTTTCCGCGGCAGCGCGGTGCAGGCAATCAAGCTCGGACGCACGGGTGACCTAACGGGCTCGGACGCGATCGTATGGTCTCACAACAAGGCTACGCCCTACGTGCCATCGCCGCTGCTCTATGGCGATGAGCTGTATTTCTTCGGCGGAAACAACGCGATGCTCTCGATCTTTGACGTCAAAACCGGGACGCGGCATGTCGAGGCCGAGCGACTCGACGGGATGAGCGGCGTGTATGCGTCGCCGGTCGGCGCTTCGGGCCGCGTGTACCTCACGGGGCGCGATGGCGGCTTCCTCGTGCTCAAAGCTGGGAAGAAGGTGGAAGTGCTCGCGACGAACAAACTCGACGACCGATTCGACTCTTCGCCCGCGCTGGTGGAAAAGGAGCTTTTCGTCCGCGGCCACAAAAGCGTCTATTGCCTCGCCGAGAAGTAAGCCATCGCCGATGGCGAATCCCGCTCGTCTCTGTCCGCCGCACTTATCCCGAAAAAAGCGAGGCGCCCGGGCCTTTTCGACCCGAGCGCCCCGCGCCCATGAAATTTTGTCTTAATCGATCAGTTCGAAGCGATCCGGCGATCCGTTTTCGAGGCCACCGGAGCCTTCGACTTGCCCGCCACATCGGCCACCATGCTGGCCTTGTCGTTGTGCTGGTAGGCAGCACCGCGGGTCCACGAATAGAGAGGCACGTATTTGTTGATGCTCACCGCGTCGGCCGGCATCGGGCGGCTGGTCATCGTGCAATCGAGGATCCACCAGCGGCCTTCACTCTGCCACATCACCCAGGCGTGGCTGATTTTGGCTCCACGCTTTTCCTTGCCGATGACGAAGCGGGCGCTGGGGTCCTGGAGTTGGTCGATGAGCCAGAGGGCCTTGTCCTTGCAGTCGCCCTTGCGGGTGGTGGCCGTCGTTTGCGGAAGAGCCGGGAAGTAGGGTTCGGTGTGGGCGTAGCGGAAGCCGCGGCCCTGGCGCATGAGCGCCTGCACTTTCTGCATCGTGACGCCGCCACCGTTGATCGTGGCGAAGGTCTGCTTCACCGGGGTCATGTAGCGGTCGTAGGGGGTGTTGCTGGTCGTCGTGCCGAGGTCGACCACCGCGAAGGCGGCGAGTTTGGCGAGAAGGAGGAGGGAGGCGGCGAGAGCTAGAGTTTTCATGGGATTCAGACTTTCTATAATTGCTATAATAGTTATAGCTGCCGTCATGCCATGAGCTGCTCTGCGGGTGGTATTTTCCGGCCCTCAGGGCGGTCCTCTCTGTAAAATCCCCTTTCTCAGCCTTTGGAATCCGTTCCGAGAGGCCGTGCCAGCGCCCCGTGCCAAGCAGATTTGCAAGACCTCTCAAACCCGCGAAACGGGTCTCAAACCGGCGGTGCGAGGTGAGAAAACGAGCCGTTTTTCCCAAATTTGAGGCACTCCGACCTCGGCCTTGGACGCTAAAGGTGAGCGCGTTTCCGCTTAAAACGTTCTCCCCGGAGGCGTTTTCGGGCAATTCCAGCATTGCCAAGCTCGGCCCGCCGCCCTTCAATCCCGCCTCCTTTCCTGATGAAGCTACGCAACCAACTGCTCGCGCTCTGCTGCCTGCTGGTCTTCGCGGCTTTTGGCTTCCTCTACGTCCGCACCTGGGTGGCGCCCAAGACCTTCGGAATCATCCTTTTCGTGGGCGACGGCATGGTCGCCCGGCACCTGACCGCCGCCCGGCTCTATGAAGGCGGGGTCGAACATCGGCTCGCGCTCGAATCCTTCCCAAATCTGGCGTTGCTGCGGAATCCGGCGCGCGATTTTGCCGTTCCGGACGGCGCCGCCGCGGCGACGGCGCTCGCGACCGGAGTGAAGGTGGGCCACCGCACCCTGTCGGTGGACCCTGGCGGGAAGCCGCTCGCGACCATTCTCGAACTGGCCCGCGCCCAAGGTCGCGCAGTCGGCCTCGTCTCAAACGGCTCCCTCGTCGCCCCCGCGCCGGCGGCGTTCTACGCCCACACGGGCGACGCCCGAGACAGCGAGCAGATCGTTCAGCAGTTCATCGGTCGCGCCCAGCTGGACGTGGTCCTCGGCGGTGGCGCGGGTGATTTTCTCCCCGTGACCCAAGGTGGACGCCGCAAGGATGGCCGGGATTTGCTCGCGGAGTTGCAAGGCAAAGGGTGGGAACTGGTCCGGACGAAAGCGGAACTCGAGAATGCCGCGCCCTATCGGACCGGCCCGATCGCCGGGTTCTTCGCCAACGACCATCTGGCCTTTAGCAATCAGATCGAATCCGGCAGCCAGCAGCCGTCGCTGGCCGACATGGTGCGTCGGGCGATCGAATTCCTGCAGGTTTCCGGCAAGGGCTACGTGCTCGTCGTCGATGCCTCGCTGGCGACCACGGCGGCTGAGCAGAATGAAGGTGAGCGGCTGATCGCGGAAACGGCGGCACTCGATCACGCGATCGCGACGGCGGCGAAATACGCGGGCGAAAAATCGCTGATCCTGGCCGTCGGAAAACACGCGACCGGCGGGCTCAGCCTGAATGGTTATCCGCTGGCGCAGGACCACGGCGTGGCTCTGCTCGGCGTGAACGCCTCGGGCCAGCCAGCCCTGACCTGGGCGACCGGTCCGAATGGGCCGACGCCGCTCTCGCCGACGGAGCCTTCGTCTGCCGTCCAATATCTTCCCGGCGCGAAGGCCGAGCCCGCGGCTTCCCAGACTCCCTCCGCCATGAACACCGCGGAGGACGTGATCGGGATCGGTCGCGGCGCGGGTTCGGAAAAACTCCGCGGGTTCCTCGAAAACACCGACATCTTCGGCATCCTCAAGGACGCCCTTTAGCCGCGCTAGATCGTCGCCTCCAGCGCGGCGTGATCGATGGTCGCAAGACGTTCGCGCTTTTGCCCCGGCTGCGGGATGCACTGGATGAGCGCCTTCGTGTAAGGGTGCTGCGGGTTACTCAGCACGGTGCGCGTGTCGCCGTATTCCACGATCTTCCCGCGGAACATCACAGCCACGCGATCGGCGATGCCGCTGATGATTCCGAAATTGTGCGTGATCAGGATGATCGACATGTTCACCTGCTTCTTCAGGTCGCGGAGCTGATCCATGATCTGCGCTTGGATCGTGACATCGAGCGCAGTGGTCGGTTCGTCGGCGACGAGCAGATCGGGCTGACAGGAGAGCGCCATGGCGATCATCACGCGCTGCTGCATGCCGCCGCTGAGCTGGTGCGGGTAATCGTGGAGACGCTTCGCCGGATCGATGATACCGACGAGATCGAGATATTTGATGACCTCGGCGTCGATGTCGCGCACTTCGGGCCGGTGCAATTTGATCGCCTCGGCGATCTGATTGCGGATGGTGAAGACGGGATTCAGCGACGTGCTCGGCTCCTGGAAAATGTAGGCGATTTTGTTGCCGCGGATGTTGCGCAGTTCACGCGGCGACATCTTCAGCACGCTGCGCCCTTCGAGGATGATTTCGCCGGATTTGTAGATCGTCGGTGGCTCGGGGAGCAGGCGCGTCAGGGCTAGGCCAGTCACGCTTTTGCCACTGCCGCTTTCGCCGACCACGGCCAGCGTCTCGCCTTTTGAGACGGTGAAGGAGATGCCTTTCACGGCTTCGACGGTGCCGTTTTCGGTGGCGAAGTTGATCGAGAGATCGCGGATTTCGAGGAGCGGAGTTTCGGGCATGAGCGTGAGGAGTTAACCGCGTTTGGGATCGAAGGCGCGGCGCAGAGAATCGCCGACGAGATTGAGCGAAAGGACGAGGCCGAAGAGCGCGACCGTCGCGCTGACGAGGTTCCACCAGACCATCGGGTCGCGGCTCAGTTCGGAGCGGCCGCTGTCGATCATATTACCCCAGCTCGGCGTGCCGACCGGGGTGCCGACGCCGAGGTAGCTGAGCACGGATTCCGCGAGGACGATGCCGGAGAAACCGAGGACGAAATTGATGACCACGAGGTGAAGCACGTTCGGCAGAATGTGCCGGGTGATGATGTTCCAGTGGCTCTGCCCGAGCGCGCGCGCGGCGGTGATGTATGGCCGCTCGGCCTGGCGCAGCGTTTCGCCGCGGATCAAGCGGCAGAGCCCGACCCACGCCGTGAGACCCAGTGCGAAGGACATCGTACCGAGGCCTTTTCCCAGCACGAGGATGATGGCGACGAGCAGCAGGATGGTCGGGATCGAGGCGAGGGTGGTGTAAACGTATTGGATGAGATCATCGACGCGCCGGCGGAAGTAGCCGGCGAGAATGCCGAAGAGCGTGCCGAGCGGGATGTAAATCGCGGCGGTGAGGCCGCCGATGATGAGCGCGGTTTTGCAGGCCTTGAGCGTCTCGACGAAGACATCCTTGCCGAGCGCGTCGGTGCCGAGGAGGTGCGTGGCTTTGACCGGGTCGGGTTTGGCTTCGGAGAGCAGTCTCGTCGCGAGCGGGGCGCTGTAGCTTTTCTCCGCGGGTACGCCGCCGACAAAAAGATCGAGCACCGTGCGGGTGCCGCCGCCCTTGGTCGGGAAGCTGAGCACCTCCAGCGCGCCGAGGATCAAATAGATGCCGACGACGACCAGCGCGATGATCCCGCCGCGGTCGCTCCGAAACCGCAGCCACGCCCGGCGCCAGCGCTCGTGATGCGATGCCGACCAGAGCATCCACGCGATCAGGCTGAAGCCCGCGAGGACGAGCAGGTTTTGTGTGAGCCAGTGGGTGAAAAGCGCTTCCATCGGTCAGCTCAGGCGGATGCGCGGGTCGGCCAGCGCGTAGCAGATGTCAGTGAGAATGAGGCTCGCGATGTAGAGCAGCGAACCGAGATAAACGCTCGCCATGACGACTGGCTGATCGCCCGTGCCGATAGCGAGCACGAGGACATTACCCAAGCCGGGAATGCCGAAGAAATTCTCGATCAGCAGCGAGCCGGTGATCAGCGCCGGGAGGCTGCCGACGGTCAGCGTGATGAGCGCGATGAGGCCGTTTTTGAAGACATGCACGCCGAGCACGTGGCCGCTCGACAATCCTTTGGCCAGCGCGGTGCGGACGTAGTCCTGGGTGATCTCCTCCATGAAGATCGTGCGGTAGAGGCGCACGTCGGAGCCGAGGTTCACGACGGCCATGATGATGATCGGCAGCGCGACGAACTTGAGCGTCTCCAGACCCCGCCAGTCGAAGCCGGACGCGGGGAAGTAGTTCAGCATCAGCGCGCCGATCGCCTGGAGGAAGATGATGTAGACGACCGTCGGGACGCTCATCAGTGCGACGGCCCAGAGCGTGATCGAGCGGTCGAGCAGCGAATTGCGGACGAAGACCTGATAGAGCGCGAGTCCGACGCCGCCGATCAAGCCAGCGAGGAAACCGGGGATCGTGATCATGAGCGATGGCCCGACGCCGGTGCGAAACACTTCGTTCAGCTCGCGCCCGCTTTTCCAAGACGTGCCGAAGTTGAACGTCGCCATGTTCTTCACGTGCTTCACGAACTGTTCACTCTTCGGCTTGTCGAGGCCGCGGTTTTTGATCCACTCCGCCCGCGCCTGCTGGCTGGCCTTCGGCCCGAGCACAAGGGTCGCGGCGGCCTGCGGCGTTTGCAGCACGTTGAAAAGCAGGAAGGTGATCGCGATCACGCCGAGCACGATCGGCACGGCGTAGAGCAGACGGCGGAGGACGTAGCTAAGCATTGCGCCTCCGGTTGATACGGACCGCGGAAACCGCGCCGATGGCGACCAGTCCGCCGAGGATGGCGAGCGGCCAGAGCGGCTTCCGATTCCAGTCCTTTTGCTTCTCCGCCCGCAGCGCGGGATCGACCGTGGCAAAACGCACGCCGCCTTCGAGCATGGCGTTGTCCTGCGTGCGCGGCGCCCACGGCTGCACCACGCTGTAGAAGGCCTTGTGGAAGTTCAGGATGTTCGGGCAGTCCTCGGCGAGGATCGCGTTGATCTTGTTCACGATCTCCAGTCGCTCGGGGCCGTTTTCCATCGTGGCCATCTGCTCGAAGAGCCGGTCGAATTCCGGGTTGTTGTAGCGCGAGATGTTCTTCCCGGCGGGCGGCATATTTTTGGAATAGAAGAGGAAGAAGAAGTTCTCGGGATCGGGATAATCAGCGCCCCAGCCCGAGCCGCTGGAGAGCTGGAAATCCCCGGTGTCCTGCTTTTGCAAAAGCCGCGCAAAGGTGTTCTCGCTGATCTTCATTTTCACGCCGAGTTTTTCAAAGCACCGCTGCTCAAACTCCGCGCGCTGCCGGTCCTCGCTGCCGACCGCGACCATGTCCAGCGTGATCTCCAGCGGGCGACCGGTCTTCGGGTCGATGCCGTTTGGGTATCCGGCCTCGGCGATGAGCTGCTTCGCTTTCTCCAGGTTAAAGCCGTACGGATTCCGATAGGTCTGCGAATAGCCGGCGATGCCGGGCGGAACGAGTTGCTCCGCGACGGGCGCCACTGAGTTGTAGAAGATGTCGGAGTAAGTCTGCGCGTCGTAGGCCGCGGAAAGCGCCTGGCGCAGCTTCCTGTTTTTCCCGACGAGCGGGTCGTCCATGTTGTAGCTGATCCAGAACGTCGCCGGCTCCACGTCCTTCTCCAGATGCAGGCCGCGCGCGCGCCACTTCGGGGCCAGTTCGCGACCCGGCGTGATCATCGCGCCGAACGCGTCCTTGTTCACGCCCATGCCGTCGAGGTAGCCCTGCCGCGTGAGGATGAAGATCGGGATGTTTTCGCGGATGATCGAAAAATTCACCTCGTCCACGAGCGGCAGCGGTTTGCCGGCGAACTGCTGCAACCACTCCGCCTTGGCCGGCGGAAAGCCGTCGGTCGGGAAAGTCGTTGTCGCGTAGCCTTCCACGCGCACCAGTCGCACGCGCTGCCGCGGCACGTATTCGGCGATGCGGAAGGGACCGGTGCCCACGGCCTTGAACTTGCGAAAGTCGGGCCGGGTCACGCCGTCGTGTTCCTTGCCATCGTAATACTCCACGGCCTCGCGGGCGACCGGCGTCGTGCAATGCATCGCCAGCCAATACAAGATCTGCGGATACGGCTTGCTGAGGTGCAGCCGGAAGGTGCGCTCATCGAGCAACTCGATGCTCGTCAGCTTTTGCGCGTCGTAGTCGAACTTCCCGCTCTTCTCCGCCGCATCGTGCGCTTCCTGCAGGCCGGGGATGTACTCGACGAAGTTCGAGAGAAACGGCGACTCCACCTTCGGATCGCACATCCGCTGGAAGGCGAAATGCACATCCTTGGCGAGCACCGGGCGGCCCTTGCCGCCGGGGAAACACTCATCGTCGTGAAAGCGCGCCGCTGGCTTGATCCGGCAGAGGTAGCTGATCTTTCCCTCCGCGCTCACTTCCTTCTTCGGGATTTCTTCCAGCATGCCCGGCCGCACCTCGTACGGGTCCGTCTTCATCGGGTGATACTCGAGCAGCGTGTCGTAAACCGGCTCGAGGATGCGCCGGCTCATCTGGTCATACATCTTCTGCGGATCAAACTCGCGCGGGTCCTCGCTCAGCCCGCTGAAGCGCACCAGCCAGGGCGAACCGTCCGCGCGCTTTTCGCGAAAGGGCGGAGGGTTGGGATTGTTGTCGCAGCCGGCGAGAAGTGAGGCGCAAAAAATCAGCGCAAGCGCGCGGCTGGGGGAAATCATCGGCGCGGGCAGGTCACTTCTTTTTGAGCTGCGCGTTGATGCGGTCGCGCAGCTCGGCGGCCCGCTCGTAGGCCTCGTCGGCGATGGCCTTGTCCATCTCGCGCTGCATTTTTTCGAGCTTGGTCAGCGGCTGCTTGGCTTTCACTTCGTCCAGCCATTCCGTGAGGAAACCGAGTTCCGCGCTGTTGGCCGCCGCCTCGGGATTTTCGGCCTGCTCGTAGAAGCCGCGGATCTTTTCCAAACCTTCCTCGATCTTCACCACGGCGGTGGCGAACTCCTCGCGCTCGATTTCGATCGAGGCTTTGGCGCGGGTCAGCATCATCAGTACGTACGGCGTGAATTGCTCCACGGACTGCGACATTTCCGGACGCTCCGCGTGTTTCGCGACGAAGGCGAACATGTCAAGGTTGCGCTGCGTGTCCCGGATCACGCCCTGGTAATCGCTGAGCTGAAAGAACGAAATGTAGCGGTGGTAATACTGGATGCCTTCCTGCTGGAGCTCGCCCATCTCGTCCCCGCCCAGCGTGTAATTCTCGCCCTTCTTCGCCGCACGGCGGGCTCGCGCCTGGTGATAGTGGAGCAGGGATTCGTAGTCGTGCGGCTCCAGTCCATCGGGCCGACCGAGCGTTTCCATCTGGATGAGCCCGAGATCGATGCGGAGCTGGATCTTCTCCTTGCCGTCGCTGCCGAGGATCTTGCGAACCTTGATCATGCCGGGTTCGTGCGGCCAGTCGTGCAGCAGATCGTTCAGGTCGAGGCTCATGTCGGGCGCAGTATCGAAATGCGTTCCCGCTTTGTCAATTGATGGAGGCGTTTCCGAGCGACTGACGCGCACTTCCGGCGCGCCAGGCGAGTGTTCCGGCGAGCAGCACGATCGCGGCTGAGAGCGCCGTGAGCCAGTCGCCGTGGCGGGTGTAAAAAGTCTGGCGAGCCGCGGTGGCGACGCGCACTTCGCGGGCGGCGAAGCCTTGCTGAAACGGCGGCAGCCAGCGCTCGATGTGGCCGCTCGGGAGGACGAGGCAGGTCACGCCGGTGTTGCCGCAGCGGATCAGCGGGCGCCGATTTTCGACGGCGCGCAGGGCGGCGTTCGCGAGGTGTTGCTCCGCAGCCGGGCTCTGCGCGAACCAGCCGTCGTTCGTGATATTCACGAGGACGTCCGCGCCCTTGACCACGAAGCGGCGAGTGAGATCGCCGAGCGTGTCTTCGAAGCAGACGAGAGGAGCGAGTCGGAGGCGAATGTCGAGGAGTGGGGAGGGCTGGCTTGTAGGACCGGGAGGGTGCAGGGGGAGATCGAGGAGGGTGAACTCGGTCCCCGGGGTGAAATCGCCCGGGATGAGACCGCCGACAAGCGGGCCGAGGAGGGGCCGCGCGGGGAGGTATTCGCCGAAGGGCACGAGGTGCATTTTGCGGTGGAATTGTCCACGGAGGACGCCCGGAGGATGGCCTGCGAGTTGATCGATTTTGTCCTGCTGGGCCTGGCCAAAGAGGAGCAGGGCGCCGTTGTAGTCTTCGCCGGCTGCAGGGTCGAAATCGGTGGTGCCGAACAGCAGTCCGAAGTCGCCCCGACCCGCCTGCGTGCGCACGAAATCGTGGCCTTGCTGGCTGCCATAAACGCCGCCGGGAATGGCGCTCTCGGGCCAGAGAACGAGATGCGGGGCGGGTTGGGCGATGAGGGCCAGGCTGGTGAGGTGGTCGATCTCGCGGAGCACGCGTTCATCCGCGGCGCGGTCGAATTTCTCGTCCTGCGCGACGTTGGGCTGAATGGCGGTGACCAGAAAGGGAACGGTGGGAGCGGGATCGGGCGAGAAAATTGCGCGCAGCCCGAAGGTGAAAACACCAGCGATCAAGGCCATCGTCGCGCTGAACTCCCAGCGGACGCGCTTGAGGAAGGTGGGGCCGAGCTCCCCGATGATTCGGCGGATGATGATCACGGCCATCAGGTTGGTGAAAACGACGAGCCACGAAAGTCCCGGCACGCCGGTGAGTTCGGCGATCTGGATCATCGGAATGTCGCGGTGCAGCGCCACGCCGAGCGGATTCCAGCCGAAGCCGCCAAAGAGCCGCTCGCGCACCCACTCGTGGAGCAGCCACGCGCTCGCCCCTGCAGCGCCGATGCCGAGATTCACCAGCGAGCGATCAAAGCTCCGCGTCCCCGGCAGCCGCGTGAGCACCGCGCCGACGAACCAACTCCAGAACGCGAAATAAAGGCCGAAAAAAAGCGCGAGCAGCACCGGGATCGCGAGCAGCAGTGGATTGCGGTAGAGCGCCGCCAGCGTATTGAGCCACCAGAAAGTGCTCGCGAAAAAGATGACGCCCGTGACGTAACCGAGCGCGGCTTTTTTCAGCGGACCGCCGGAGGAAAAGGCGGCGGCGATGAGCGGAGTCAGCGCGATCCAGCAGAGCCAGCCTTGATTCCACGGGGCAAAGCAGAGCGTGAGCAAAACGCCGCTCAGGACCGCCGCGGCCCACGGCCAGAAGCGGTTGATTGCTGATTGCTGATTGCTGATTGTCGATTGATGGGGCATCGCGCGGACGGGAGTCGCGGAGCTTCAATCAGAAATCAGAAATCAGAAATCAGAAATTTCCTACTCGCGCCGCACGCGCTTGCTCTTCGGCTTGGCCTGCTGCGGGTTCAGCGCCTCGCGCAGATCTTTGCCGTAGCCGGAGTTCACCTGGAAATGCACCGCCTTCAAATCGTCGGCCTTATAGAAACCCGCTTTGTCCGACTCAACGTAGCCCATCGAGATCAGCCCCTTGAGTGTGTCGATGAGTTCGGCGGGGACGAGTTCACCACCGAGTTTGGTCATCAAGTCCTCGCCATTCATCTCGCCGCTGAAACCCAGCGCTTTGATGACGGAGACTTCGCCACCGTCGAGGTTGATTTCTCTGCCACTCATGGGGTGAAAATTGGGGGTCTGTTTACTGCGACAACGCCATATAGCATCGAAAGCCAGATGGTCATCAGGAATATCGCAGCAGCACGGCTTGTGGTCGTTAGGCCAGCCGTTCAGTCACGTCGTTTTGAATCCAGACCCAAAGCTGTTCGAGCGAGGCTTTCACCTCTGCCTTGATCGCCGCGAGCTCGGCGGCAGAGAACGAATGGCCGGCTGCCGGTTCGCGGCGCGCAAACAGGTAGAACTTGATCTTCGGTTCCGTGCCGGACGGGCGAACCGCGATGCGGCGGCCATCGGCGAGATCGATCATGAGCATCTTCTCCTTCGGAATGGTGTCGCCTTCCACATCGGTGAAGGTCTCCGTGGCGAAATTCCGCGTGCCGCTCACCCCGCTACCGTCGGCGGTCTTCGGGGGCTGGCCGGCGTAGGAATCGACGAGGCGCTGGATCTTCGCCGCGCCGTCCGCGCCCTCGAAAGTGAGCGAGCCGTTCTTTTCCAAATAGAAGCCGTAGGTCGCGTAGACCTCGTCGAGCAGATCGATCAGCGTGAGGCCGCGCGACTTGGCGGAAGCGGCGACTTCCGCGAAGACGACCGTGGCGCCGTTGCCGTCCTTGTCGCGCACGAAATCCGCCGCGCTGTAGCCGTAGCTCTCCTCGCCGCCGCACACGTAGTAGCTGCTGTGCGTGAGGCGCAGGTTGCGCGTTTCGAGTTCGGGAAGATCGCGGTAATGCTTGCGCACGTCGGCGGGGAGCTCGGCTTCGTATTTGCCGAGCTTTTCGCCGATGTATTTGAAGCCGGTCAGCGTCTCGACGCAGCGCATGCCGTGTTTTTCGGCGATGGCCTTCTGCAAATCGGTCGTGACGAATGTTTTCACGATCACGCAGCGGCTGGCGTTGGCCGGCGTGATCACGCCATTCGCGATCAGTTTCTGCACGCGGTAGTAGGCCATCAGCGAGCCGATCTGGTTGCCCGTCAGGAGTTCGAGTTCACCCGCGCCATTCCGCACAGCCACGCCCATGCGGTCGCAGTCGGGATCCGTGGCGATGACGAGGTCCGCGCCGGTCCGCTTCGCCAGCAGGATGCCGAGCGCGAGGGCATCGGCATTTTCCGGGTTGGGCGATTTGACGGTCGGGAAGCGCCCATCCTGGATCTCCTGCTCGGCTGGCGTGTCGTAGGCGAAACCGAGGCGATCGAGCATCGGGCGGATGATGACCCCGCCGACGCCGTGGATGGAGGTGAAGACGATCTTGAGCCCGTTGCGAGCGGCTTCGGCGACCATCGGACGGTCGAGGATGAGCGTCTCGAGGCGCGCCATATAGGCATCGTCCGCGTCCTTGCCGAGGACGGTGATTTTGCCCTGCGCTTCCGCGGAGACGGGTTCATACACGTCGCTCTCGACGGCGTTTACTTTCGCGATGATGCCGCTGGCGTGGGGCTCCACGACCTGCGCGCCTTCGCCGAAATAGACCTTGTAGCCGTTGTCGTGCGGCGGGTTGTGGCTCGCGGTGATGACGATGCCGGCACTGGCGCCGACGAGGCGCACGCTGAAGCTGAGCTGCGGCGTCGAACGCGGTCCGCCGAAGATGAAAACGTCCGCGCCATTCTCGGCCGCGACCTTGGCGGTGAGCTCGGTGAAGTCCTGGGAAAAATGTCGGGTGTCGTGCGCGATGACGATGCTCGGTTTGCCCGGCAGCGCGTTCCTCGCGAACCACTCGTGGAGGTAAGCCACCAGCCCCTGCGTCGCGCGGCTGATGTTGTAGTAATTCATCGAGTTCGTGCCGACGCACGGACGCTCCGGCCGGTCGAGCGGCTGCGGTTTGCCCTGCTCGGCGGCGGTGACGATTTTGCCGATGGTCCGCCCGCGCAGTCCGCCCGTGCCAAAGGTCAGCGTCTTATAGAAGCGGTCGTTGAGTTCGTCCCACGCGCTTTGGTCCACGAGTTCGGTGATGCTTTGCGCGTAGGTCGGCGAACGTCCGCGGGCGAGAAGCTGCTCGATATTTTTGGCGCTGCTCGCGAGGAGCGCGCCGCTCTGGACGGCTGCTTGAAGGCGTGGACTGAGGTCACTCATGGGTGCGGAGTCTAGCGACGCGCGCGGAAATTCGGGAAGCCTCATCTTCTCCATGGCGTGCCGCCTTTGCACTTGAGAGCGGGCGCGAGCGCTCTAGACTCCCGCTCCCTTTTTCCAATGGCCACCAAGCCCCAACGCATCGTCCTCAAATTCGGTTCCGGCATCCTCGCGAACGCCCGCGGCACCTCGCTCGACGACCGGCAATTCCGCCGCCTGAGCGCGGAGATCGCCGGGCTCGTGAAGGCCGGGCATCAAGTGGTGGTCGTCTCCAGCGGCGCGGTCGCGGCCGGGCTTGCGGTGCTCGGCTTGAAAGATCGGCCGGAAGACCTCGCGGCCCGGCAGGCTTGTGCGGCGATCGGGCAGTCGAAGCTCATGCAAAGCTACGCCACACACTTCGCCACCCACGGGCTGAACGTCGCGCAACTCCTGCTCACCTACAAAGACCTCGACAGCCGCACCGGCTACCAAAACATCCGCAACACGCTGGGCCGCATCTTCGAGCGCAAGACCGTCGTGCCGATCATCAACGAGAACGACTCGGTCGCGGTCGAGGAACTGAAATTTGGCGACAATGACAAGCTTTCCGCCGAAGTCGCCGTGCTCGTGGAAGCCGACACGCTGATCCTGCTCACGAGCGTGGACGGGCTCCTCGACAAGGCCGGGAAGATCGTGCGCGAGGTGGAGGACATCGATCGCGTCGCGGGCTTCGCTCGTGAGGAGAAGGGTAAATTTTCCGTCGGCGGCATGATCTCGAAGCTGCAGGCCGTGAAGGTCGCGGTGGACGCGGGTATCCAGACCTTCATCGCTGGCGGCCGCAATCCCGGGCGCATCCCTGCGATCGTCGCGGGCAAGGCGGTCGGGACGCGGTTCATTGCCAAAGCCACCCGCGTGTAGAACCTTGCGACCATGTCGGACCTGAAATCGCAGATCGAAGAATTTGGCCGCCGCGCCCGCGCCGCGGCCCGCGTGCTCGCCCGGACAAGCAGCGCGCAGAAAAACGCCGGACTTCTGGCCATGGCCGACGAGATCGTCAATGCCGCCGGACCGATCCTCGAGGCGAATGCTCAGGACCTCGCCAATGCTGCGGCCAGCGGCCTCGCCAAGCCGATGGTCGAGCGCCTCACGCTCAATACGAAGCGGCTTGAAGCGATGGCCGATGGCATCCGGCAGGTCGCCGCGTTGCCTGATCCGGTCGGCGAAAACATCCGCGACTGGACGCGTCCGAACGGTCTGCACATCTCGAAAGTGCGCGTGCCGATTGGCGTCGTCGGCATCATTTACGAATCGCGTCCGAACGTGACCAGCGACGCCGCGGTGCTCTGCACCAAAACCGGCAACGCCACGATCCTCCGCGGTGGCAGCGAATCCATTCACTCCAACGTGGCCATCGCCGCTGCGCTCAGCCGCGGCGCCGCGCAGGCGGGCCTGCCCGCGGATAGCGTGCTCCTCATTCCGACGACCGATCGCGAGGCCGTGCGGCACCTTTGCGCGATGGACAAATATCTCGACGTCATCGTCCCGCGCGGCGGCAAGGGGCTGATCGAAACCGTGGTCAGCCACGCACGAATGCCGGTCATCAAACACTACGACGGCATCTGCATCATGTATGTGGATCAGGCGGCGGATCTCGCGATGGCCGAGAGCATCGTGATCAACGCCAAGTGCCAGCGCCCCGGCGTGTGCAATGCGATCGAGACTGTCCTCGTTCATAAGGAAGTCGCGGCGCAATTTTTCGCGACCACCGGCAAAGCCTTGCTGGCGCAAGGGGTTCAGCTCCGCTGCGACGAACGCTCGCTCACGCTCGCCTCCGCGCTCGGTGGGCCGGGGGCAAATGTCGTCGCCGCTACGCCGGAGGATTTCCGCACCGAGTTTCTCGACCTGATCCTCGCCGTGCGCATCGTGGACTCGCTCGACGAAGCCATCGACCACATCGAAAACCACGGCTCTCATCACAGCGACGGCATCGTCACCGCCGACGCGACGACCGCGGAGCGTTTCCTCGCGGAGGTCGATTCGGCGACGGTTTATTGGAACGCCTCGACGCGCTTCACCGATGGCGGCGAGTTTGGTTTCGGCGCGGAGATCGGCATCTCGACCGACAAACTCCACGCGCGCGGCCCAATGGCGCTCGAGGAACTCACCACTTACAAATACCTCCTCCGCGGCACCGGGCAGATCCGGTCCTGAACCCCGCGTCGCGGCAGCTTCCGTCCAGTCGTCCATTCATGACGGGCAATTCACACAAGGGCGCTTGCCGGGCAACTCTGTGCTGGCATGGTGACGGAATGTCATCCCGCCGTCCGATCTCATTCCCCGCCGAAGGACTGCTGGCATGACGGCGACTTTGGAACCGCCCGAGGCCACGCCCGATGTCCCGCCGCCACCGCGCCGTCTGTCCGACGAGATCGAGGCGCTGGTCGCGGTCTTGAGTGAACGTCCGGTGACGTTGCGGGAAATCATCGCCGTGATCCACGGGCGCGCTTACACGCTGCTGCTCATCATCCTGTCGCTACCGTTTTGTCTGCCGGTTCCGATCCCAGGACTCTCGACGGCGCTCGGCGCGATCATCGCGCTCATCGGCCTGCGCCTCTCGCTCCGCGCCGCGCCGTGGCTGCCGGACGCGTTGCTCGATGCCAAGGTCTCGTCGGCCAAGGTGGCGGTGGTTCTGCGCGCTACGCAAAAAATGGCCAAGGGCTTCGAGGTGTTGCTGCGTCCGCGCTGGTGCTTCCTCGTGGATTACGCCGTCCTGCACCACTTCTATGGCGCGATGATTTTCATCAGCGGCCTGCTCCTGCTCCTGCCGCTGCCGATTCCCTTCAGCAATCTCATCCCGGCCCTGACCGTGATCTTCCTCGCCGCGGCGCTCATCGAGCGCGACGGCTACTTCATCGTCGCGGGCACGATCATGTTCCTGCTCACGCTGGCTTTTTTCGGCGGACTCTTCCTCGGCGGCGCGGCGATGATCCATTGGCTCAAGGACTGGTTCGGCGGTGGCTACGACCCACGAGAGATGCTCCCGCCAGACTTCCCGCTGCCGCCGGATTTCCCAGTGCCCGTTTCCGGGGAGACGATGACCGTGCCGGTGCCGGAATAGTCGCGCTTGGTTCGAGGCGATAGTTTCGTCGCCTGAGGGCTCGCCAATCCCCGACGCTGCACCTACAAAGTGAGTCCCCCGGGATGAGCACCACTGATTACCATTCCAGCGCCTTCGATGCGCTTCTGCGGCGCGCCCTCGTTTTCAATCACATTTACGACGCGCTGATTGTGGTCGGGGAGGACGATCAGATCCTCGATTGGAATGCGGGCGCGGAGCGGATGTTCGGCTGGGCTCGCGATGAGGTGCTGGGCAAGGCGGCCGTCGATATTCATCAGCCGCAGCCGCTCGACGCGTCGGATGGCTCGATCGCGGAGATCGTGCAGCGGACGGGTCGCTGGCAGGGGCCGCTGCGCTTCCAGCGGAAAGATCGTGAATCGGCGAGTTGCGAAGCGGCTGGTCTGCGTCTGCTCGACGCCGAGGGTCGATCCTGCGGCGCGCTTTTCGTCTTCGTCGAAAATGGGGAAGCGCCGCCGGCGGAACCCGCACCGCTCGGCGGCAATGGCGCGAGTACTCTACAGGACGACGGCGCGGCCACGGCGCGGCAAATGAGGGACGAGCGCTTCCTCCTGCGCAAGCTCATCGATGCCGTGCCGGACCCGATCTTTTGCAAGGATCGCGAAGGCCGCTACCTGCTGCGCAACGAGGCCGATGTGCAGATGTTTGAAGGCACCGAGGACGACGATGGTCTTGGCAAGACCGTTCATGAGCTCCCGGGTTTGCAGGCGAACGCCGACCTTTATCACGCCGACGACATGGCGGTCGTGCAGACGGGCAAGGCGGTGATCAACCGCGAGGAGCCTTTTCAACGACCGGGCGGCCAGAGCGGATGGTTCCTGACGTCGAAGTTCCCACTCCAGGATGAAGACGGGGAGATCATCGGACTAGTCGGGATCGCCCGGGACATCTCGGAGATGAAACGCGCGACCGAGGAACTTCGCGCGGCGCAATCGCGGCTCATCGATCACGTGGAAAATTCGCCGCTCGCGGTCATCGAGTGGCGGCCCGATTTTCGCGTCACACGCTGGGCCGGGCAGGCGGAGCAGATGTTTGGCTGGAGCGCGCAGGAAGTGGTCGGCAAACATTTCGGGGAGTGGCCATTCGTGTATCCCGACGACGATACGCGCGTGAATGAAGTCGTCCGCCGCTTGATCGACGGCGTCGATCAGCGCAACTCCAGCCAGAATCGCAACCTCACCCGCATGGGCCGGATCGTGCATTGCCAGTGGCAGAATTCCGTCCTATTGGATGATCACGGCAAGACTGTTTCCGTCCTCTCGCTCGTCCAGGATGTGACTGATCGGGTGCTCGCCGAGCAGCAGGGGCGGAAGGCCGCGACCGAGCGTCAGGCGCTGGAGCGCAAGCTGCAGGAGTCGCAGAAACTCGAAAGTCTCGGAGTGCTCGCTGGCGGCATCGCGCATGATTTCAACAACCTCCTCACCGGCGTGCTCGGCAACGCCAGCCTCGCGCGCATGGACCTCCCCGCGGATTCTCCGGTGCAACCATTCCTCGAGCAGATCGAAGTGGCCGCGGTGCGCGCGGCGGATCTTTGCAAACAGATGCTCGCCTACTCGGGCAAGGGCCGCTTCGTCGTCAATCGCCTCGATCTCAACGCCCTCATCGAGGACACCACGCGCCTGCTGCACGTCTCGATCAGCAAACGCGCGGTCATGAAATACCAGCTCTCGCCGGGCATCCCCGTGGTACTCGGCGACGCCACGCAACTGCGGCAGGTGATCATGAATCTCGTCATCAACGCTTCCGAGGCCATCAGCGACAAGAGCGGCTTCATCAGCGTCACGACCGGCATGACCCGCGCCGATCGCGCCTACCTCGCGGGCGCATACTTTGCGCGCGATTTACCGGAAGGTGATTACGTTTCCCTCGAAATCAGCGACAACGGCGGCGGCATGTCGCCCGAGGTGCTGGAGAAAATTTTTGACCCGTTTTTCTCTACGAAATTCACCGGGCGCGGCCTCGGTCTCGCCGCGGTGCTCGGCATCGTGCGTGGTCACAAGGGCGCCCTGAAAGTCTTCAGCGAGCCGGGGTGGGGGACGACCTTCAAGATCCTGCTGCCCTGCGCGGAAGGGGTGGCCGAGGAGGTCGCGCGGAGTGCGCCGGGCTTCGTCGCCAATTGGAAAGGTTCCGGCAAGGTGCTCGTCGTCGATGACGAGGAGACGGTGCGGGTCACGACCGCGCGTATGGTCGAGGCGACCGGCTTCACCACGACGCTCGCCGACAACGGCCGCACCGGCGTCGAGGAATTTTCCGGCGATCCCGATAGCTTCACCCTCGTGATGCTCGACCTGACGATGCCGCACATGGACGGCGACGAAGCGTTTCGGGCGCTGCGGGCGATTCGCCCGGATGTCCGCGTGCTCCTCATGAGTGGCTTCAATGAGCAGGAAGTCACCGCGCGCTTCAGCGGCGAAGGGCTCTCGGGCTTCATCCAGAAACCATTCACGCTCCCGGCGCTCTGCGAGAAACTGCAGGAGATTTTTCGGTAAGTGGCGCCGTGTTCTCCGGGCTTGAGCTTGCGCGCGCGGTTGGGTGTATTCGGCGCATGAAACTGTTCGCCCCTCTGCTCCTCGTCACCGCCCTCTTCACCTCCGACATGTCCGCCGCCGACGCCACCTTTTACCTCGGCACCTACACCAAGCCCGGCAAGAGCCAGGGCATCTACGTCGGCACGCTCAATACCGAGACCGGCAAGCTCGGCCCCGTGCGCCTCGCTGCCGAGGCGAAGAACCCGAGCTTCGTCGCGCTCTCGCCCAACGGAAAATCCCTCTACGCCAGCGGCGAAGGCGGCGTCGGCCAAGGCATGCTCGCTTTTGCCGTCCAGCCCGATGGCACCCTCAAGGCGCTGAATACGGGCGACACCGGCGGGGCGGGGAATTGCCACGTGTGGGTCGATGCCACCGGCGGCACCGCCTTTGCCGCCAACTACGGCGGCGGGAGCATCGCCGCCTTTCGCCTCCAGCCCGATGGCTCGCTCGGCGAGCGCAGCGCCTTCGTCCAGTTCACCGGCAGCAGCGTGAATCCCAAGCGCCAGGAAAAGTCGCACGCCCACGCCATCTACACCGATCCGGCAAACAAGTTCGTCTATTCGCCCGACCTCGGCACCGACAACGTCTGGATCTTCAAGTTCGACGCCGCCAAGGGCACACTCACTCCGGCCAATCCCGCGTCCGGCAAAGTCCCGCCCGGCAGCGGCCCGCGCCACCTCGCCTTTCACCCGAACGGCAAACTCGCCTTCACCTGCAACGAGATGACGCTCACCGCCACCGCTTTTAAGCGCGATCCCGAGACCGGCGCGCTCACGGAAATCCACACCGTCTCCACGCTCCCGCCGAACACCGAGATCAAAGGCTTCTCCACCGCCGAGACCTTCGTCCATCCGACCGGCAAATGGCTCTACGTCTCGAACCGGACGCACGACACCATCGCCGTCCTCGCCATCGCCGATGACGGCAAACTCACCCTCATCGAGAATGCTCCCGCGGGCGTGAAAGTGCCACGCGGGTTCGGCCTCGACGCCTCGGGTAAGTGGCTCATCGCCGGCGGCCAGAGCGACGACAAGATCGTCGTCCACAAGATCGACCCCGCGACCGGCAAGCTCACGCTGACCAGCGAAACCGCCGAAGTCGGCGCGCCGGTCTGCGTCCTCTTCGCGCCGGTAAAATAAGGGCTACCCCTTTGCGGAGTTCGCACCCGAGCCATTCGATGGGCCCGGAATTGCCGGAGTCGCCATTCGCGCCCGCCAAGCCGCTGCGGTGGCGGCGCCGCGCGACTCTACCGCGAGTTTCTGCATGATTGCGCGGACGTGTTGCTCCACCGTGCGATGGCTGATCCGCAAGATCACCCCGATCTCGCTGTCGCGTTTCCCCTCGGCCAGCCAGTGCAGGACCTCGCGCTCGCGTGCGGTGAGCGGAGGGTTGGCGGGCAGTTGCGTGTATTGCACGGAGCGAGAAAAGACGCGTTCGGGATGGGGTTGGACCATCTCCAGCATGAGGTGCTCCTCGTCGGTGAAGTTGCTGTCGCGGTTGAACGTGAATCCGACAAAATATTCCGGCATGCGGACCATGAACGCCGCCTGGTCGCGGAAACCGGTGAGTTGGGATAACACGAGCCGATAAAAAATCCGTTTCCCGGAATTGCCGGAAGGTCGTGAAGTCTGAAATCCGCAGTGCCGGAGCGAAGGCCACCTGCTGCAAGTAGGCGACCGACGGATTCTGATTCCCATAAAGCCGGACGCCCTCGGCGCCGTTGGCCACCGCCTCCAGATTGCGCCCGACACGGTGCTCGATGCGGGTCGTGCCGGGATACACTTCATCCGCGGAAAACCACGTCGCCGGGATGAGATGCGTCAACCGATCGACGATTCGTTCGAGGTGCAGTCCCTCCGCTCTTCGCACCCAGCGAGCCGCAGTAGCGCATGATCTTTTCACCAGCAGTGGACCGAGGGGCGGCACCCGCCGCCTCCTCGGTCGGCGGCTGGGAACTTCTTGCTCGTCGCGTGGAGAGTCTCGCAGTGTCGCGAGGTTTCCTTTTTCGTGGGAAGA
>JBBQYR010000049.1:0-28266 GCA_038208565.1 Chthoniobacterales bacterium | reverse complement strand
CGCCGGGTCACCTTTTTCTTCCCGGCATATTCGGATTGCGCGAAACTCATCTGCTTTTCCATGCCTTGCACGCTAACTAATAGCGGGCCTGTTTGAAACACTAATCCCGCTCGGAAATGATTAAATCAGTGTTTCCCTAGCAGTCATAGATAATCGGCACGAAAATACCGACGAATCGTTCTGTGAAAGCCGGATGAGGGTCATCGAATTCGACAACGAAGCCCTGATGTTCACGGGCGTAGTAGCTCCACATCGGAATCGAGTCCCACACTCTCGAAAGGCAGATCGCGCCAAAACAGTCGTCCTGTTTGGCCCGCAGACGCGCCGATGCTTCGGCTCTCCGCGTCTCCGGCTGAATACGTTGGTGGTCGGCGTATTTTTCAAAAGGGATTTTGCTACTGCGCGCTGCGTGTGGTCTCCGTAGCTCCTCATCGCCCCTCTCCCAATCTACCGAGACCAATTCGTAGAAAGGATCGTTGCGCTCAGCAGATAGGCCAACGGCCAGGGTCGCGTCGGTCAGAACCTCGATGCGCTCTGGCGGCAGATGTTTGTAGAGGCTCATCCCTCAATCATCATGTCCGCCGCCGCACGCGTCATCCGATTACAGAAACGAACTGATGATTTCCAAAGGCGGACCGAGCGGCTGCGCGGCTGGCTAGGGCCTCCTTCACACTGGCGGAGACTCGTCGCGATGTCCGTTACGTCTCGCCCTCGCCCTGCTGCCCGTTTTCCTCGAGGTGGCGCAGCACGTCGCTGCGATCTTCCACTTCCTCCCACACATCGCGGCTTACGTAGATCGGCGCCTTTTGCTGGATGGCCAGCGCGATGCAGTCGCTCGGGCGGCCGTCGAGTTCGATGATCTTTTTTTCAAACAGCTCGTTCTCCGCGCTGATGATGAGCCGGGCAAAATACGTCTCGCTCTTGAGGTCGTTGATGATCACGCGTTCCACCTTCGCGCCGAGCGCGGTCATGAGGTGGCCGATGAGATCGTGGGTCAGCGGGCGCTCTTTGGGCGTGTCGTTCAGGAACATCGAGATGGCTGCTCCGACGCTCTCATCCACGTAAATCACGAAGACCTTTTCCTCGTTGCCAATGAACACGGCCCGTCCGGAATTGAACGGCAAAACGGTGCGAATCTCGACCGGAATGACGGGCTTGTTCATGTGTCGGGAATGTCGGATGGGGCGCCGCGAGTGTCGAGGGGGAAATGGGTGGCGGGGCGTGAAGATCGCGCGTCCGGCGCCGCCTGCCCGCCGCGCCGCAAATTTTGCAAAGCGCTGGTTGCAATGAGAACGCGCGTTTCTAGTATCCGCGCCAATGAAGCCACCCTGGGACATTCCCGCCGCCATCTCCCTCTACAATATCGACCGCTGGGGGACGGGCTATTTCACCGTCAATGAGCGCGGCAACATCCAGGTGCATCCGACCCGTGGGCTGGCCTCCATCGACATCATGGAAGTCATCGAAGACGCCAAGGCGCAGGGGCTGAACTTTCCCATGGTGCTGCGCTTCCAGGACCTCCTGCGCGACCGCGTGGAGACGATCAATAAAGCCTTCGCCGCCGCCATCAAGGAAGCCAACTATCGCAACGACTACCGCGGCGTCTTCCCGATCAAGGTCAACCAGCTCCGCGAAGTGGTGGAGGAGATCGTGGATGCGGGCGCGCCGTACAAGTTTGGCATCGAGGCGGGCAGCAAGCCCGAGCTCCTCGCCGCGCTCGCCATCCATCGCGATCCCGATTCGCTCATCATCTGTAACGGCTACAAGGACGCGCTCTTCATCGAGAACGCCCTCATGGGGCTGAAGCTCGGCAAGAAAGTCATCCTCGTCGTCGAGAAGATCGAGGAGCTCGCGGAAATCCTGCGCGTCTCCAAGGAAGTCGGCGTCGAACCCATGATCGGCATCCGCGTGCGCCTCTCGGCGAAAGGCGCGGGCAAGTGGGCCACGAGCGGGGGCGAGAATGCCAAGTTTGGCGTCAGCACTGCGGAACTCGTGGCTGCGAGTGAGTTCCTGAAAAAGGAGGGCCTAGCCCACGTGCTGAAGCTCGTCCATTTCCACGTCGGCTCGCAGGTGCCCGACATCGGTACGATCAAGCGCGCCGTCCGCGAGGCCGCGCGCTTTTACGCCAAGCTCTGCAAGATGGGCCACGAGCTCGGCTATCTCGATTGCGGCGGCGGCCTCGGCGTCGATTACGATGGCTCCCGCACCGCCTTCGACAGCTCCACCAACTACTCCCTCGCCGAGTACGCCCGCGACATCGTCTACAACATCATGGACGTGTGCGACTCCGAGAAAGTCCCGCACCCAGCCATCATCACCGAGAGCGGCCGCGCCATCGTCGCGCACCATTCCATCCTCATCGTCGAGGCCTTCGGCTCCATCGAGAAAGACCGCACGCCCACCCAGATCGAAGTGCGCGAGGACGACCCGAAAGGCGTCACCGAGATCCTCGAGATCCAGCGCAACCTTTCCCAGCAAAACCGCATGGAGTCGCTCCACGACGCCCAGCAGATCAAGGAGCAGGCGCAATCCATGTTCGACCTCGGGCTCCTCGGCCTCGAGAGCAAAGCCAAGATCGAAACCGTCTACTGGCAGATCGCCAAGCGCATCGTGGACTTCTGCGCCGGGATGAAATACGTGCCCGACGAAGTGAAGGACCTCGAGATTTCCCTCGGCGACCAATACGTCTGCAACTTCTCCGTCTTCCAGAGCCTGCTCGACCACTGGGCTCTCGGGCAGCTCTTCCCCGTCATGCCCATCCACCGGCTCAATGAATACCCCGAGCGCCAGGGCACTCTGGTGGACATCACCTGCGACTCCGACGGCAAGGTCAGCAAATTCATCGACCTCCAGGACGTGAAGGACACCCTCTCCTTGCACAAGCTGAAGCCCGGCGAGCCCTACTACCTCGGCTTCTTCCTCATGGGCGCCTACCAGGACATCATGGGCGATCTGCACAACCTCTTCGGGCGGGTGAATGAGGCGCACGTCTTCCTCGACGAAGACGAGGAGAGCGGCTGGTACATCGAGGAGACCATCGAAGGCAGCACCATCGGCGAAGTCCTCGGCATGACCCAGTGGGACAAAAACGAGCTCGGCCGGCACGTGAAGTCGCAAGTCGATGCCGCCATCAAGGGCGACCGGCTCAAGCCTAACGAAGCCATGAAGCTCCTCGCCAACTACGAGAAGGCGCTCAAGGGCTACACCTACCTTTCCTTCAACGGCGGCAGCGGCGCGGCGAAGTAGCCCCGCGCGGCTCCTCGTAGCATGTCTCTCCAGAGACGCGAATCCAGCGCATCTCCGTGCGAATCCGTCCCGTTTCTGGATGAGCAGGCGATGGGTCTGACCGATGCACCCGCGCTGAGGGTGGACATTCTCGCGAGCGCTCCTACATTCCCGCCACATGACCGCGACCGGCGAAATCAAGACCAAGATCGGCAATGAGAAGCTGGTGAAGGTGACCGAGAAGGCTTCCGCCAAGCTGAACTCGCTGCTCACCCGCCAAGGGCGTCCGGAGGGGGCGTTGCGCGTGGCCGTGATTGGCGGCGGTTGCTCGGGGTTGCAATACAAAATGGATCTCGTGGATGGCCCAGCGAACCGCGACATCATCGTGACGAGCGCCGGGGTGCGGGTGGTCATCGATCCGAAGAGCGCGCTGTTTGTGAGCGGGTCGCTGCTCGATTTCAGCGACGACTTGCAGAAGGGCGGCTTCAAGGTGACGAACCCGAATGCCGAGGCCCACTGCTCGTGCGGGGAGAGCTTCTCGGCGTAAGGCCGCGCCTGCTACTGCTGCTCGCTCGGCGGGCGGATGAAGGTGAAGGAGTCGCCCACTTTCTTTGAGCGGTAGGTGTATGCCGGCACAGCGACTTCGTAGGTCCGGTCCAGCTCTTTCACATGGATGCGAAGGAGGTATTCGCCATCGATCTCTTTCACGCCCTCGATCTTCCGCCCGGTGAAGGCGACCTGCCGCTCGGGGGCCGGGGTGAAGACTTTCTCGGTGATGGTGCCGATGAGCTTGTTCCCCTGCACGGGGCGCGAAATGTGCAGGATGCCGAAGAGAACGAAGACGAGGATGATAGCGCCGACGCCGACGGCGATGAGGGTGTCGCGCCGCCGGGTGCTCGGTAGGATGAGCGGCCCGGGCTTTTTCGACGGCTGGGGGGAGGCCGGGGGAGTCATTTGCCGGGGATGGCCGCTGGCCTGCCAGATTGCAGCGCCTGCTGCTCGGAGAAGGTCTCCTCGGTCAGACTCGAGCTTTCCTCGGCCCGCCGCCGCCGCTCCCAGATGTAGCGGCGCAGGAGCACCTTGAGCGTCGCCGTCATGGGCACGGCGAGGATGGCGCCGAGCAGACCGCCCATGAGCAGCGACCAGACGAAGACCGAGCAAATGACCGTCATGGGGTGAAGGCCGACGCTTTCGCCGACGATCTTGGGCGTGATCCACAGCCCGTCGATCTGCTGCACGATGGTGAAGATGGCGGTGACGACGAGCGGGAAGACCCACCACGGATCGCCCGGCACCCAAGTGCCCGCGCCGCCTTGCACGGAGGCGATGATGACCGCGGGAATCCAGCAGAGGATGATGCCGAGATACGGGATGAGGCCGAGCAGGCAGAGGAGCAGCCCGATGAGCAGGCCAAAGTCCAGCCCGACGATGACGAGGAGTAGCCCGGTGGCGGTGCCATTGATGAGGCTGACCACGAGCTGCCCGCGGAAGAAAGCGATGAGGTAACCATTGATCTCCTCGAGCGCGGCGATGACTTCGTCCTTAAAAGTGGAGGCGCGCAGCGGCAGGTAATCGCCCCAGGATTTCGCGATATTCGTGCTCTCGATGAGGAAGTAGTAGAGGTAGATCGGCACGATGACCATCGAGAGCAGGAAGCCGAAGACGCCGAGGAAGCCGCCGACGCTGGAGCTGACGAAGCGCCAGGTATTGCGAATGACGGCGGGCAGCGTGGTGCGCACCCAGTCGCCGGTGATGAACTGCTGCAGGTCGTATTCGGTGGCGGGGTCGGCGGCCACGACGGTGTCGGGGCGCTCGACCTCGGGAAAAATCCGCGCCACGCCGGTGCGCGGCGTGGCTGGTGGAGCGGACGGCGCCGGGGCCTTGGGCGGCGCGTTTACGGGCTCGGTGGCGGCGGGCGTCGTCGCCTCGGGAGTGGTGCCATCGGGCAGCGGGGTGATCTCCGGCAGCAGCTTGATGCCGTACTTCACGTGGATGTTGTGCGAGAAATCGACGACCAGCGTTTTCACCTGCTCGGTGTAGCGCGGCACCTTGCGCGCGAGATTGGCGGTCTGCGTGGAAAGCGCGGGGACGATCCAGAGCAGCACGCCGGCGAGCAGGAGGAAGAGCAGGGCAAAGACGGCGAAGACCGCGCGCTGCCGCGAAGTGCCCCACGAAGCGACGCGGGCGACCGCAGGCTCGAGCAAGTAAGCCATGACCGCGGCGACGGCGAACGGGATGAGGATGGGCTGCAGAAACCCGAGGACCGTGGACATAACCCAGACGAGCCCGACGGCGATGGCGCCGATGCCGACGACCGAGAGCGTGGTAAGCGCGGCCCAGATGGTCTTCTTCTGCCAGGGAGTGGGAAATTCCGAATAGTGCATCCGCGGCTAAGGTGCGAGGTCCGGGGCTGCGGTTCAAGAAGGGAACGTCGCCCGGCGGAAGGAGGTCACGGCACGGGCAGGCGCAGCTCGTAGTGCTCGGCGAGGTATTCGCGGAGCACGTCGACGAGCGCGGCGGCAAACTTCGCGCGGTTCTCCGGGGTGTCGCGCACTCCCGCGAGCGTGCATTCGATCTGCAATCCCGCGACCGGCTGATCCGCCGCGACATGGCGGCGCACGCTGTAGCCGCCCTGGAAGTAAGGCAGCACGGGCTCCGGGCGCTCAGGGCTGGGCACGCAGGCAAAGCCCCGCGCCTCGAGCAACGCGCCGAGGCTGCGCGGCCCGCGCACCAGCGCGGAGTAGGGGAGCTTCGATTTCTCGGCGATCCGGCGCAGGCTGCCGCTCGCTGCGACACCGGGCGCATCGAGCGCGGAGTCCGGTGCTTGCAGGGTTTCAGGCGCATGCAGGTAGCCGAGCTCGATCCGGCGGTCGCGGTGGTTTTGCCCGTGCAGGTCGATGTAAAAAGCGCGCCCGCCTTGTGCGATGGCCGTCTTCAGCGCCTGCGCGACGAAGCCGTGATAATCCGTCCACGCTTGCTCGGCGACCGCGTGGCCGGCGGCGGCTTCCCCGATCTCTCGATTGCAATCGAGCCGGCTGCGGTGGAGCCGGCAGATGATGAGGTGCGGGCGTCGCCCGGTGCGCGCCTGGAGTTCGTCGGCGATGGTGCGCGCGAGTTCCTGCGTGTTGGTATCGATGTCCACCACGCCCTTCGTGCGCTCGGGGAGTTCGTCCGGCTTTTCCCGCCCGCCATGCGGCGCGGAGATGACCAGCGGTAGATCGCCGGGGAGGTATTCGATGTAGTTCTTCTCGCCGAAATAGGTGCGCCCCGGCGCGAGGTCGGCGGCGGGAACCGCGCCGGTCAGGGACAGCCACGCGAGGGCGATGAAGAAGGTGCGGCGATCCAGCGGGGGACGGTTCATGAGGGATGCGGCAGTCGTTAGCATGCGTGACGAGGTGAGGGAAGGTTCGAGCGCCGTGAGGGAAAAATCGGGCTGTCCTCCGCGCGGTGTCACGGGCAAACTCACACGCGCCATGAGCCTCCTCCGACTTCTCTCCACGGCTGCTCTGCTTTCCGTCGTGCTGGCGCCGCTCGCTCCCGCCCTGCCGGCCGCCACTTACCCCGACACCGAGGCCGCCCAACACGCGGGCGAGGAAGCGACCGTGACCGGCAAGGTCGTGACGGTGGCGAAGTCGGGGAAGGGCACGACGTATCTCAACTTCGGCGACCGTTTCCCGCGGCAGATTTTCAGCGGCGTGGTGCTCACCCGGGATGAGGCGAAGGTCGGCGACCTGAAGATCTACGAAGGCAAGGTGGTGGCGATCACGGGCCGCATCGAACTTTCACCCGATCAAAAACCGCAGATCGTCATCAGCGCGCCGACGCAGATCAAACTCGCCGAAGGCGCTACGCCGAGCGTGACCTCCGCGACTACGTCCCCGATGCCCGCGCCGGCGCCGATCCCGCCCGTGGCTGCGCTGACCCCGCCGCCGGCTTCCGTGCCTGCTGGGACGAAGAAGATCGCGCTCGCGCTAAACTGGAGCAGCTCGCCGCAGGGCGGGGAAATGGTGCGCAAGGATCTGGCGGCGCTGTTCGGAGATCAAGGCACAGCCAGCGAGAGCGTGGATGGCGACCCGAGCATCCTGCTATTTGCCGACGTGCCTTTTCTCGCGCCGCTCGCGGTGGCCAAGAAGCGCCTGCAACTCGAGGGCGCCTCGGCCTCGGTGCTCCGCGTCGCGACTCCGGGCATCCCGCTCGGCTCCTTCACCGCGCACACTTTCGCCGGCGTCTTCGCGGGCGGCTTCAATCGCCTGACGCTCGTGACGGACAACGCCGATCAAGTCGTGAGCATCCTGCTCGTCGATGAGATGCCGCGGCAGCGCACCTCCGACCTCACCGACACCACGGGTTATCACGCCTACAACTTCATCGCCGGTCGGGTGAAGGGCACGAACGAACTCGTCATCAAACACCAGATCGCGCCGGGTGGTCCCGCAGGCGTGGTCTATGTGGAAAGCATGCTGATCGATCCGACCGACGGCAACCCGCCGTCGAAGAGCAGTTCATCGCGCACGAGCACGACCTCGCGCTCGCGCACGGGCAAGGTCATGGAGCGTTCGCGCTGGTTCGTGCCGAAGCCGGTGGTGAACCTGATTCTCCGCTGCGTCGGCGGGCGCTGATTACAGCGCGGCGAGGATCGCGTTGAAGGTCGCGCTCGGGCGGAGCGCGGCGCTGGCCTTGGCGTCGTCCGGCATGTAGTAGCCGCCGATGTCGGCCGGCTTGCCTTGCACGGCGATGAGCTCGGCCACGATCCGCGACTCGGCGGCGGTGAGCTTTTCCGCGATCGGGGTGAAGAGCGCCTTCAGTTCCGCGTCGCCGTTTTGCGCCGCGAGCGCCTGCGCCCAGTAGAGTGCGAGGTAGAAGTGCGAGCCGCGGTTGTCGATGCCGGCACCGACTTTGCGCGCGGGCGATTTGTCGTTCTCGAGGAACTTGCCGTTGGCTTCATCGAGCGTCTCGGCGAGGACCTTGGCCTTGGCATTTTGCAGCGTTTCGCTGAGGTGCTCGAAAGACGCGGCGAGCGCGAAGAATTCGCCGAGGCTGTCCCAGCGGAGGAAGTTTTCCTCGGTGAACTGCTGGACGTGTTTCGGCGCGGAGCCGCCCGCGCCGGTTTCAAAAAGACCGCCGCCGTTCATGAGCGGGACGATGGAGAGCATCTTGGCGGACGTGCCGACTTCGAGGATCGGGAAGAGGTCGGTGAGGTAGTCGCGCAGCACGTTGCCGGTGACCGAGATGGTGTCGTGGCCCGCGACGAGGCGCTCCAGCGTGAACTGCGTGGCCGCGGCGGGCGCGAGGATGCGGAGGTCGAGGCCGGTGAGGTCGTGATCCTTGAGATACGTGTTCACCTTGGCGATGATCTGCGCGTCGTGCGCGCGGTTTTCATCGAGCCAGAAAACGGCGGGCGTGTTGCTGAGGCGGGCGCGTTTCACGGCGAGCTTTACCCAGTCCTGGATCGGCGCGTCCTTGGCCTGGCAGGCGCGCCAGATGTCGCCGGGCTCGACGCTGTGTTCGAGCAAGGTCGTGCCCGCTTCATCGACGACGCGGACGGTGCCGGCCACCGGGATTTCGAAGGTCTTGTTGTGCGAGCCGTATTCCTCGGCGGCCTGCGCCATTAGGCCGACGTTCGGCACGCTGCCGATGGTCTTCGGGTCGAGCGCGCCGTTCTTGCGGCAGAAGTCGAAGGTCGTCTGGTAGACCGTGGCGTAGCTGCGATCGGGGATGAGCGCGAGCGTGTCCCCGAGTTCGCCCTTCGAATCATAGACCTTGCCGCCGGCGCGGATGAGCGCGGGCACGGAGGCGTCAACAATGACGTCGCTCGGCACGTGCAGGTTGGTGATGCCCTTGTCGGAATTCACATACGACAGGCCGGGGCCATTCGCGTAAGCCGCCTGGATGTCCGCTTCGATGGCGGCTTTCTGCTCCGCGGGCAGCGTCTGGATCTTCGCGACGAGATCGCCGAAGCCGTTGTTGAAATCGACGCCGAGCTGCTGGAGCACCGCGGAGTGTTTGGCGATGAGGTCCTTGAAGAACACCTTCACCGCGTGGCCGAAGAGGATCGGGTCGGAGACCTTCATCATCGTGGCTTTGAGGTGCAGCGAAAGCAGCACGCCCTCGGCTTTCGCGCGGGCGATCTGCGTTTCGTAAAACGAGACGAGCGGCGCTTTGCGCATCACCGTGGCGTCGAGGATCTCGCCAGCCTTGAGCGGCGTGCTGTCCTTGAGCACCTGCACCGAGCCGTCGGCCTTCACGAGCTCGATCCGCACCTTGGTCGCGGCGGAAACCGTAACCGACTTTTCGTTGCCGAAGAAATCGCCCTCGCTGAGCGACGCGACGTTCGTCTTCGAGTCGGGCGCCCACGCGGCGTTCTTGTGCGGATGTTTCTTGGCGTAGTCCTTCACGGCCTTGGGCGCGCGGCGGTCGGAGTTGCCTTCGCGCAGCACGGGATTCACCGCCGAGCCGAGCACCTTGGCATAGCGGGCGCGCGTGTCTTTCTCGGCATCGGTCGCGGGCACTTCCGGGAAATCCGGGAGCGCGTAACCCTTCTTTTGCAACTCGGCGATGGCCGCCTTGAGCTGCGGGATCGAGGCGCTGACGTTAGGCAGCTTGATGATATTAGCCTCGGGCTGGAGCGTGAGCGCGCCGAGTTCGGCGAGGTTGTCATTCACGCGCTGCTCCGCGGGCAGCAGGTCCGAAAAGGCGGCGAGGATGCGCGCCGCGACCGAGATGTCGCGCGTCTCCACCGCGATGCCCGAGTGCTTGGTGAAAGCCTGGATGATCGGCAGCAGGGAATAGGTGGCGAGAGCAGGCGCTTCGTCGGTCTTCGTGTAGATGATGATGGGCTTGGCGGACATGGTTCGTGACGTTGTTTTCGGATCGGCTTTTCTCCTCCGCGATCGCCGCGGATGGACAGCAAAAAGCCGCGAGATGAAAACAGACCCACGCCCGCGGGTCTAGCACCGGTCTTGAGAAATCAACTACCGCGCCGCCGAGGCCGGCGTCGCTCGTAGATCGTAGGCCGCGAGTTCGCCGGCGTTGCTGCGGACGTAGAGACGGCCATTGGCCAGCGTGGGCGTGGCATAGCATTTGCCTTCGAGGGCTTTGAAACGCGCGATCGGCTTCAGTTCCTTGGCGCTCGCCGGGGCGAGGACGACTTCGCCCTCGCGGGTCAGGAAAATCCAGTGGCCGTCGGCGAGAATGAAAGTGCCGATCGGCACGGCGTCGCTGACCCAGCGGTTCTCGCCGGTCTGCGCATCGACCGCCGTGAACTCCACATGGCCGCGGCGCTTTTCATTGAAGGCGAAGAGCGTGTCGTCGAGCAGGATGGGTTGGTTGAAGAGCATCGCGAACTGTTGATTCTGCCAGACGATGCGCACGTTGGGCTCCGTGGCGAGGTCCCAGTCGAGCAATCGCGCGAAGGCCTCGCTGGTGTTGCTCACGAGAATGCGGTGGCCGACAAAGACGGGCGTGAGCGCGTTGGTGTAGTCGCGGCCGGTGATGCGATGCGACCAGACGACGCGACCATCCGAGGGATCGAAAACATCGAGCGCCTCACCTTTGAGCATGGCCACGAAGCGGCTCCCTTCGCGCTCGAAAATCCGCGCCGAGCTATAGCCCGCCTCGCCCGTGCCCGCGCGCCACTTCACCTCGCCGGTTGCCGCGTCGAGTGCCACGGTCGATCCGGTCTTCTCCGCTTCTGCGCCGACATCGAGAAAGAGGCGTCCGTCCGCGACCAGCGGGGACTGCGTGTAGCCATACACGGGTCGCTTGCCGCCGAGATCGGTGATCAGGTTTTTCCGCCACGCGAGCTGGCCGGTGGCGGTGTCGAGCACCACGAGATCACCTTCCCGAGTCAGCGCGAAGACGTGGCCGCCGAAAACCGTCGGCGTGGCGCCGGGACCGTTGGGGACGATGGGCATTTCGTGCGCGTTGGCTTTGCACGGCAGCGAAAACCGCCAGAGTTCCGCCCCGGTCGCAGCGTCGAGCGCGAAGATGGTGTCAGTGCCGTGGCCATCGTTGCCTTGGGCGATGAGCCGGCCATCGACGACGACCGGCGAACTCATGCCCGCGCCGACTTGCGCGCTCCAGACTTTCCGCGGGGCTTCCGTCCAATCCTTGCGCCAGCCCGTTTCCGGCGACACGCCATCGCGCTGCGGTCCGCGCCACTGCGACCACGCGGCGCCGCTGCGCTCGCTTGGTTGCTTCACGTCGATGGTTTTTGTGGCGGAAGTTTCGCCACTGATTTTTTCGACCGGTTTGCGTTCGAGCGAGACGAGTTCGACCTCCCTCACCTGTCCTTTGCGATTCGAGCCACCGACGGCGACCAGCCGTCCATCGGCGAGCGGGAGCAGGCGATGGAAAAAGCGCGCGGGATTGAGCTTCGTCGCTTCCACCCACTTCGCGCCGTCGTCGCTGAGTGTGGAGACCGTGCCCGAGAGTGGGCTCACGTAAAGCTTGCCGCCCTGCTCGACGGCGGCGATGCCGAAGCCGGCCATCGCGCCGTCCGGGAGATCGGGGCCCTTGCCCCATTTGCCGGAAGCCGGCTCAAACCAATCGATGGCGCGGGACGGTTCGTCGTTTCCATCCATGCCACCGATGAACCAGATTTTTCCCCCTTGGGCGACCGTGGCGAGCGCGCGGCGCTGAAAGGGCTGCGGTTGCGACTGCCAGCCTTTTTCCGGCGCGCGGAGATCGAGCGTGAGCAGGGTCTCGTGCCACTTGGAATGCACGCCTTCGCCGTCGTCGCCGGAGAGTTTCCACCCGCCGCCGACATAGAGCGTGTGGCCGAAGATCGCGGCGTCGTGACTGGAGCGCGGCTCGGGCAGCTTCGGCAGCGGTTCCCATGTCTGCGTCGCGGGATCGAAGCGCATCACTTCGTCGGTCGAATGCAGATCGTTCCGCGCGCCCTTCTCGTTGCGCGCGTTCATCCCGCCGAGGCGGATGATTTTCCCCTCGTAGCTGACGACTGAGGAACTGAGTAGCCCGAGGCCACCGGGAAGTTTTTCCCACGCCGTTCCCGCAGGGATTTGGATGCGAAAAAAATCGCCGGTCACGGAGTCGCGGTGAAACTCGTGAGCCTTGCCGGTATTGCCGCCGTAAACGTAAAGCCAGCCATCGGCGATGCTCGCGCCGAAGCTGGTCGCGGGCTGTGGGATGGGTGGGAGCGGGGAAGCCGCGCGAGTTGCGTGAGGCAGGACGAAAAGCGCGCAGGAGGCGAAGAGGAAGCGGTGGATGGTTTTCATGGCGAGACTGCTGGTGAGGAGAGGCGGAGATCAGAGGTTCTTCGCTGCGCTCAGAATGACGGGTGGGTGGGGAGCGCGTGCAAAGAGTATCCGCTCAGATATACGCACCGCGCGGCGGCGGCGGGTGAGGAAAAGATAGGCACCGCTGAGCCCGAGGAGCGCCGATGAAGGTTCGGGGACAGCGGTGTAGTTGAGGAGGAGATCGTTGCCGCTCTGGCATTTCCACGAGTACTGTTCCGCGCGCCGCTCGTCGCCGAGGTCTTGGTGCGCGAGGAAATGAAAGCGACGAGACCGTTTGATGCTGCCGAGGCGCGTAGCGACATCGTTCTTCGCCCGCATCGTGGTCGCCTGAAGGTATCCGCCGACGCAGTAGGTGTTCAGCCCGGGGGCGGCGGATTGGGGTTGACTCTTTTTCGCATGCGGTTGCTTCTCTGGAGCGACCTCGCGTGCTGACAACCCCGGACTTTCACCATGGCGCCGCCCAACGCGGCGGGTGGAAAAAAACTACAAACCGAGCCCTGGCGGCAGACCCATCCCCGCGGTGAGTTTTCCCATCTCTGACTGCTGCAATGCCTTGCCTTCCTCGATCGCTTTTTGCACGCCGCTCAGGATGAGATCTTCGAGCATCTCGACGTCTTCGGGATCGATCACGCTTTTGTCTATTTTGATCGAAAGCACTTCGCCCGCGCCGTTCGCGGTCACGGTCACTTTGCCGCCGCCAGCGGTCGCGGTCACGGTTTTGTCGGCGAGCTCCGCCTGCGCCTGCGCCAATTGCTCCTGCATCTTGGCGGCTTGCTGCATCATCTTTTTGAGGTTCATGGGATTCGGATTTTTGGGGTTATGTCGGTAGGATCTCCGCCTTGAAAACATCGAGCGCCTTGCGAATGAGCGGGTCGTTTTTGAACTCGGCCATCGGGTCGGCGGCGGCTTCGGGCTTCGCTTCCACACGCGCCACGGACGAGACGACGATGCTGGCGCGTTTCTCGAGCTTGAGGGTGAGCGGTTGGCCGGCGAGTTCGGTCAGGATGGTTTCGAGGAAGCTGCGGTTGTTGGCGCGGGCGCAGGATTCGCGGGCGAGTTCGGCGTCGGGCGGGAAGGCAAGTACGGCCAACCCGTTGGAGATCTCCGTGAGCTGGCCCAATTCCAGCCAGGCAGAAATGAGGGCGCGATCCTTGCGGACGCGATTGACGAGCGCGGGCCAGATTTCGTCGGGCGAAACCGCGGGGGCTGCGCTGGCCTTGGGCACCGGGGGAGCGGCAGGCGTTTCGAGGACCGGTTCGGGTGGCGGAGCCGGTGCTGGCTCGAGTTTGGCGGTAGGTTCCTCGCGGATTTTTGCGACGGGAGGGGGCGTGGTCTTGGGAGGCTCGCCGAGGGAAGCTGCGACGGTCGCGCTCAGCGAAGTTCTGGCGGTCGGCACGGCTGCGACCGGTTCCGTTTTCCTTGGTGCGACAGACAGCGGAACGCTGACCGGCGGCTTCGAAATCTTCGGCCGTTCGGGCAGCGGCGCGCCCCCGCGGAGCGCGCTCAGCGCGGCGAGCACCTCGGTGAGCGAGGCCTGTTCCAGCGTTTGGATGGCGCGGATCGCCGCGATCTCGAAATGCATCTTCTTGTTCGCCGCCCATTTCATCCGGCCCTCGGCGTCGGCGAATTGCTCGATCAAGCCGAGAAGCTTGTCTGGCGCGAGGCGGGCGGCTTGTCCGGCGAGTGCCTGCACCGCTTCGGCACTGAGTTCATCCTGCAATCCCTCGGGCGCGCTTTGCGCCACGAGCAGGTTGCGCAGGTGGTCGATGAGATCCGACATGAGCCGGCCCAAATCCTTGCCGGCCTCGCTTTGCTCATGAATCGCCGCGAGTGCCGCCGGGGTCTGCCCTTCGATCAGATGCTCGCACAAATCCGCCACGGCCTGCCGCGCGGTGAACCCGAAAATATTCAGCACGTCCTGCTCCTCGATCTTGTCTCCGCAAAAGGCGACGAGCTGATCGAGCATCGACTCGGCATCGCGCAGCCCGCCCTCGGCCCCGCGGGCCACGGCTTCGGCGGCTTCCACGCTCAGCGCGAGCTTTTCCCGGCCCGCGATGAAGAGCAGGTGATCGCGAATCTCCGGCGTCGGGATGCGCTTCAAATCGAACCGCTGGCAGCGCGAGATGATCGTCGTGGGCACCTTCTCCACGTTGGTCGTGGCGAAGACGAATTTCACGTGCGCCGGCGGCTCCTCGAGCGTCTTGAGCAGCGCGTTGAACGACGCCGTGGAGAGCATGTGCACCTCGTCCACGATATAGACTTTGTACTTCGCCGCGCCGGTCGGCGCATACTTGGCGTTGTCGATGATGATCTCGCGGATCTTGTCCACTTGCGTGTTCGAGGCCGCGTCGAATTCGAGCACGTTCATCGAGCGCCCGTCGGCGATCTCCTGACAGATCGGGTCGTTCGGATCGAAGTCCGCTTTCGGCCCGTCGGTGCAGTTCAGCGCCTTGGCGAAAATGCGCGCGGTGCTCGTCTTGCCCGTGCCGCGTGGACCGACGAAGAGATACGCCTGCGCCAGCCGGTTTTGCGCGATGGCGTTCTTCAGCGTGGTCACGATATGCCGCTGCCCGACGATCTCGTCGAACGTCTGCGGGCGGTATTTGCGGGCGAAAACCGTGTAGCTCACGGGCGAACGCTAGATGCCCCGGCGTGGATTGAAAAGCGGCAGGCGCGATTTTTTCACACTCGGCCATTGGCAAGGGGGGAAACGGGGTGATTCTCTGCGCGCATGCTCGGCAACCTCATCGGCCCCGAAATCAAAGAGCTCATCCAGGAACGCAATTTTGCGGCCCTGCGCGCAGCTTTTGAAGACTGGGCGCCGGCCGATGTGGCGGAGTGCATCACCGAGTTGCCCGAAGAGGAGCAGGCGGTCGTCTTTCGCCTGCTGCCCCACGCGCAGGCGACAGAAGTTTTCGAATATCTCGAGGCCGATGCCCAGCAGGTGGTGCTAAAGGCGATGGGGCAGACGGAGGCCGCGCGCATCCTCAATGAGATGTCGCCCGACGACCGGACGGCGCTGCTCGAGGAACTTCCCGGCGCGGCCGTGGTGCAACTCATCCAGCTTCTCTCCCCGGAAGAAAAAGCGGTCGCGCAGACGCTGCTCAACTACCCCGAAGGCAGCGTGGGCCGCTTGATGACACCTGATTTCATCAGCATTCGCGACGAATGGACGATCGAGCAGGCGCTCGAATACATCCGGGAACACGGCAAAGGCTCCGAAACGCTCAACGTGATTTACGTGACCGATGAGCGCGGCCGTCTGATCGACGATCTGCGCATCCGGGAAATTCTGATCCGCCCGGTTGCCACGCGCATTTCGGAGTTCCGCGACAGTCAGTTTGTGACCCTGCGGGCGACGGACGAGCAGAGCACGGCGCTGGAGATTTTCCGTAAGTACGATCGCAACACGCTCCCGGTCGTGGACTCCGAAGACAAGCTCCTCGGCATGGTGACGGTGGACGACATGCTCGACGTGCAGGAGGAGGAGACGACCGAGGAGATGCAAAAGCTCGGTGCCGTCGAGGCGCTCGACGATCCCTACATGGATGTGCCGCTCATGGAACTCGTCCGCAAGCGCGCCGTCTGGCTGGTGGTGCTCTTCATCGGCCAGATGCTCACCGCGACGGTCATGGGCGTTTTCGAGAGGGAACTGGCCAGCGCGCTGGTCCTCGCGCTTTTCATTCCGCTGATCATCTCCAGCGGCGGCAACTCCGGCTCGCAAGCCTCGACGCTGATCATCCGCGCTCTCGCGCTCGGTGAGATCACGCTGCGCGACTGGTGGCGCGTGATGAAGCGCGAGGTCGCCTCTGGGCTGCTGCTGGGCGCGATGCTCGCGTTCATCGGCTTCCTGCGCATCGTCATCTGGGCGCAGTTCAGCGATTCCTACGGGCCGCACTATCTCTTTATCGGGGCGACCGTTTCCGCGGCGGTGCTCGGGGTGGTGCTGTGGGGGACGGTTTCCGGTTCGATGCTGCCGCTGATTCTCCGTCGCTTCGGCATCGATCCCGCGACTTCATCCGCGCCATTCGTCGCGACGCTGGTCGATGTCACGGGGCTGATCATCTACTTCACTGCCGCCGCGGTCATTCTGCGCGGGACGGTTCTTTAAGCTGCGCGCCGGCTCAGCCGCACATCCATCCACACGGCGAGGATGAGCACCGCGCCGCGCGCGATGAATTTTTTCTCCGGCTCGACCGCGAGGAGCGACATGCCATTGAGCAGGCAGGCCATGATGAGCGCACCGGCGAGCACGCCGAGCACATTGCCGCGCCCACCTTTCAGCGAAGCGCCGCCGATCACACACGCCGCGACCGCATCGAGTTCCATGAGATCGCCGACCGTCGTCGTGGAACTGCCGCCGTAGGCCGTCTGCATGAAGCCCGTCAGCGCGACGATCCCACCCATGAGCGTGAAAGCGCCGATCGTCACGCGCTCCACCGGGATGCCGCTGATCAGCGCGGCCTCTTCATTGCCGCCGATCGCGTAGAGGTAACGTCCGAACGGCGTGTGCTGCGTGAGCACCCAGACCGCGAGCGCGACCGCGCCGAGGATGAGCGCGGGCAGTGGCACGCCGCGGAATTGGTTCGTGACCAGCACGAAGAGGAAGAGCACCTGCGCGGCGAGGAAGAGCTTGAGGAAGGTGAGTTCGCCGTCGTCCGTCTCGAAGCCGTAGCTCTTCCGCGCTGCTCGCGACTTCAACCGGGCCACGACCAGCGCGACAACGACCAATCCCGCCAGCGCGTAGCCGACGATGGGTGGCAGGTAGTAGGTGGTGAGCAGGGAGTAAAGATTGCGTTGCCCGCCGGGCGCGACGGGGATGGTGTGGTTGTCGATGACCAGCCAGAAGAGGCCTTTGAACACGAGCAGCCCGCCGAGCGTGATGATGAATGCCGGGATGCGTTGCCGCACGATGAGCGTGCCCATCGCGCTCCACAGTGCCAGCGCGCCGACGAGCGCGAGCAGGAGCGCGAACGGCGCGGGCCATTGGTGATTCGTCACGAGCACCGCGGCCGAGCCGCCGATCAGCCCGACGCCGCTACCCGCGCTGAGGTCGATGTGTCCGGGCAAAATCACGAGCAGCATGCCGATGGCGAGCGTCGCGGTGATCGAGAAATCGATCATGAGCAGCGAGAGATTGCGCGCGCTCAGGAAGTTGAAATCCGGCACCTTGAACGCGAAGAACGCGCACACGGCAAAGAGCGCGAGGGCCAGCGAGAGATCGCGGAGGTTCAGGCGGGAAGACATGCGCGGGGGGGAGGTCGGGATGGCATAGCACAGAGCGCGGCGAAATTGCCAAGCCCAAAGCCCGCGGATGGAGTCGGTCGCTTACCCCAGCCCCGGCACGCTGGTCGCGGCGCTGCTGCCGAAGCGGTCCGCTTCCACGCCCATCTTCTGCAGCATCTGCACGTAGAGATTGCAGAGCGGCACGTTGTTCTTCGCGTCGAAGCCGAGGTGCTGGCCGTGCTTGAAGCCGCCGCCCGCGAGCAGGATCGGGAGGTTGCGCCAGTCGTGGCTGTTGGCATTGCCGAGGTTGCTGCCGAAGAGGACCATGGTGTTGTCGAGCAGTGGCGCACCGCCTTCGGTCTTCTGCTTGAGCGCGCCGAGCAGTTTGCCGACCGCCGCCATCTCAGCCTTCTCGATGAGTTCGAGCTGGCGGATCTTCTCCGGGTCCTGGCCGTGGTGCGAAAGATTGTGATGATCGATCGAGACGCCGGGCACGGGCGGCACGTCGCCGCGGCCCTGCACGAGGATGGTGATGAGGCGGGTGCTGTCGGTCTGGAGCGCGAGCGGGACGAGTTCGAAGAGAAGCTGCAGGCGCCCGATGATGTCGTTGTTTTCCGCGATGTCGGTGGGTTTGGTCTCGTCGATTTGCGGCTTCGGCTTTTGCACCCAGTCCTCGGCCTTGGCGAGGCGCTGCTCCATCTCGCGGACGGAGGTGAAGTATTCGTCGAGCTTGTCGCGATCCGCGGCACCGACCCGCGCGCCGAAGCGCTTCGCTTCATCACCCACCGTGTCCATGATGCTCCGCCCTTCGCGCAGCTTTTTCATCTGCCGCCCGATTTCGTCGGGCGTGCCGTTGATGAAGAGCTTGGCGAAGACGACCGATGGTTTTGTTTCCGCCGGGATCATCACGCCGCTGCGGGTGTAGCTCTGGCTGACGTTGTTCGTGCCGAGCGTGAGCGATGGGTAGCGTGTCTCGACGCCGTTCTTTTCCGCGACGAATTGATCGAGCGAGATCGTATTCCGAAAGCCGCCGAGGCCGGGATGCCGCGCGGAGGTGAGCCAGGTCATCTCGGACGAATGCCCATCGGCGCCGGATTGATCGGGATGCGAAAGGCCGGAGAAAATCGTGAAGTCGTTCCGGTAGTCCTTGATGAGGTCAAGATATGGCGTGGGCGTGTAGTCGCGTCCGGTCTCGGTGGGGAAAAGCGCGGGGCCGTAAATGCCGAGGCTGGTGCAGACAGCGACGAGGCGCTTCGGCACGCTCGCTGGCGCAGCAAGCAGCCGCTGCGGCCACATCGCATCGAGGAAAGGCAGCGCGAGGGAGACGCCGGTGCCGCGGAGGAAAGCGCGGCGGGAGATAGGCGAGTGAGCGATGTTCATGGCGTCTTACTTGGTTTGGAAAATGGGACTCTGGACGACTTCGTGGACGAGCGTGCGCAGGCCGCCGCCCTGTTGCTTCACCTTGGCGACGATACTGTCCACCGCGGGTCGATCGGCGAAGCTGATCCCAGCACCGGTCGAGTAGATGACGACTTTGCCGGTGAGGGCGGTGATGACCTGATCGGGATTGGCGAGCAGCAGCTTTTTGAAATCCTGAATGCCGGTGAAAGCCTGGCCATCGGCGAGTTGCCCGCTCGCATCCACGGGCTGGCCGAGCTTTACGAAGTGCCGGCGGTTGCGGGAGTTTTTCACGCTCACGGTTTCACCCTTATCCTGCGAACGGTAACGCTCGCGGTAGCCGCCGATGACGTCGAAGGATTCCAGCGCGAAGCCCGGCGGGTCCATCTTGCTGTGGCAGCCGACGCACGTCTCGGAGGTGCTGTGTTTGGCGAGTTGCTCGCGGACGGTCGTCGCGCCGCGGGTGTCCGGCTCGATGGAGCCGACGCCCGGCGGTGGCGGTGAAGGCGGCTGCCCGAGCAGCTTTTTCATCACCCACGCGCCGCGGAGCACGGGCGAAGTGGTGGTGCCGTTGGCCGTGACCTTGAGCACGCTGGCCTGTGTGAGCACGCCGCCGCGCGGGCTCTCGGGCGGCAGCGCGACTTTGCGGAAGGTCTCTCCTTCCACACCCTCGATGCTGTAATGCGCGGCGAGGCGGCTGTTCAGGATCGCGAAGTCGGAGTGGATGACGTTGGTCACCGGCAGGTTGTTTTTCAGCAGCTCGGCGAAGAATTCCTCGGTCTCCTGCACCATCGAGACGACCAGCAGTTCGTCCGCTTCCGGGTAGAGCTTTTTGTCCGGCGAAGTGGCGTCGATGTTGCGCAGGTCGAGCCACTGGCCGGTGAAGTTCGTCACGAAGGCGCGCGCTTTTTCGCTCTTCAGCAGGCGCTCGGTCTGCGCGCGGAGCACCGCGGGTTGCGTGAGTTTTTTTTGCGCAGCGAGCGCGAGCAGTTCGTCGTCGGGCAGGGTGCTCCAGAGGAAATAGGAGAGCCGGGAGGCGAGTGCGTAGTCGTCGAGTTTGCCGGGCGCTTCCATGAAGAGCAGAAACTGCGGCGAGGTGAGCACGGCGCGGAAAGCCACGCGAACCGCGTCGATGAAGGGGCGCTGCGCATCGAGTTCGACCATCGCGAGCTGCACAAAACGATCCGCCTCACCCGACTCCAGCGGGCGGCGAAAAGCGCGCGTGGCGAATTGCTCGATCGCCTGACTGGCACTCGCCCGCGGATCTTCCGGTGCGAGTTCGTAGGCGACGCTTTTGTTTCCCCTGCGCTTCGCGTCCTCGATTTTGCGCAGCGGTGTTTCGCCGAAGAGATTCTCCATGCTCCGCGGCGGCCACTCCTGCGCGATCGGTCCCTCTACTTCCACCCACTGCAGTGCGAGGCCGGCGCCGGTGAACTCCTTCGCGCCAATGTTGTAGACGTTCCCGCCTTTCGCGTCGGAGCCGGTATTCGTCGGCTCGATGCGCAGGAAGTCGTTGTTCCGAAGCTGCGCGGTGAACTCGACGACGCGTGGCTGATCGGGCGGCATGTCAAACCAACCGAGCAGGATTTTCTCGCGGAAGTTGTCGCTATAGACGCGCATCGGGATCGTCTGCCCGCCGCTCTGAAAACCGGAGGCGCTCACGCGAATGCGATACGTGCCCGCGGGGTGCTGGCCGATCTTGCGGACCTGCGCGGCGGGGTAGCCTTCGTTAAAAAAGACGATCGCGTCCGGGAGTTCGCGCAGCAGGTGGCGGTGTTTGCTCTTCGGATCGTTGGGGTTCGAGAGCGTGCCCTCCGGCGTATCGAGACTTTTGCGGACGCTTTCTTCGTCCTTGAGGAACCAGCGGCCTTTAAGCGGTGTCGGCTCCGGGCCGAGTTGGATCGCGGCGTCGAGCGCCACGTCGGCGGCTTCGAGATACTTCTCCATCTGCAACGTCGAGAGCCGCAGCCCCTCGGCCACGGTGTCGAAACCGTGCATCGAGGAATCGCCCGGCAGCAGATCGACGAGCCGGGTCGGGATGCCGAGCAAATCCTGCACGGTGCGCTCGTACTCCACGCGGTTGAGCCGGCGCAGCACAGCGCGGCCGTTTTGCGCCTGCCGCCGTCCGTCGAAGTTGCGCAATTCGCCGCCGATGTTCGTGAGGAAAGCGCTCGCGGCAGCGGCGTCGGGGCGCGCTTTCTTCTTCGGCGGCATCTCGCCTTTGCTGACCGCGTCCACGATCTTCACCCAGCGGTCGAAGTTCTCGCGCTCGTCCAGATTCCAGCCGAGCGAGGTCAGATCGAGGCCGCCTTTTTTGGTCTCCGTGTCGTGGCAGTCCGCGCAATGCTGCTCGATGAAATCCGCCGGTTTGGAAGCTGCGAACGCGCCGGGCGCGAGGGCGATCAACAACGGAAACAGACGACGGAAGTGGGGGGACATCGGGGCGCAGGCTATACCGGTAAATCCGCGCCGCAAGACGCGCTTAGGTCTCGCGTTTTCATGCGGCGGTCGGTGCGCCGGCCAGGAGCGTCTGCGCCGCTTCGAGCTGGGTGCGGGTGCCGAGCAGGAGCACGCGGTCTTCGGCACGGAGTTCCTCGTCCGGGCCGGGGTTGACGACGTTTTCACCCGTGCGCTCGATGCCGACGATGCTCGCGCCTGTGGCGGTGCGTAGGCCGAGTTCGCCGATGAGTTTGCCCGCGGCCGGGGAAGCGGCGGCGATGGTGACCAGATTCAATTCGGCCTCGCGCATCAGCGAGGGCAGGACGGGCGCGGCGAGCTGGGGCGATACGGCAGGCTTTTCAGCGAGAGTTTCGTGAAGAGCGGCCTGCGCCTTGGAATACACGCGGATGAAGTGGCGGCGCAGGAGCACGACCGCGGCGGCGATGATCAGCGCGAGGACGATCAGGACTTTGCGCGAGGGTAGGATCGCCGAGCTGAGCACGAGGACGAAGGGGACGAGCGCAAGGCAGCCGGCGACGAGGATGGTGGTGCTGATGATCGCGCGGTAGGCGTCGGTATTCGCCCCGCCCGCCGCGCGTCGCACGCTGATCTCACCGACGAGCATGCCCATCGCCTGGAGCTTGCGCACGGCGGCGATGAAGAGCGGCAGGCTGACGAGCATCGCAGCGAGCCAGAGCATCGCCTTCAGCCCCTCGATGCCGCCGGGTGCGGTCGGCCACCAGGTGAAGGCCCGATTGCGCAGCGCCGCCGCGGTGATGAAGACGCCGGCGATGAGCAGGAGATTGATCGCGATCTGCCACGCCCATTTGCGGATCAGCCCGCCCGCGAAGCCACCCCGGCGGGAGTTCGCGGCCTGCCCGACCCAGCGGGTGTAGGCTTCGAGCGCCCCGGCCAGCGGGCGCGGTGCGGCACGGTCGAACCAGCCGACGACGGTATCCGACGCGCGCAGCAGGTAGGGCGTGAAGAGTGTGGTCAGCGCGGAAACGGCGACGGCGATGGGGTAGAGGAAACTGCTCGTGACATTCAGCGAGAGCCCGAGCGCGGCGATGATGAAGGAAAACTCCCCGATCTGCGCGAGGCCCATGCCGACGCGGAGTGAAGTGCGCTGGTCGTGCCCGGCGAGGAAGGTGCCGAGAGCGCAGGTCAGCACTTTCCCGATGACCACGGCGGCGGTGATGATGAAGATCGGCCCGGCGTATTGCACGAGCACCTTGGGATCGATGAGCAGGCCGATGGAGACGAAAAAAACCGCGCTGAAAAGATCGCGCACCGGATGCGTGAGCGCCTCGATCTTCGCGATCTGCCGGGACTCGGCGATGATCGCGCCGATGAGGAACGCGCCGAGCGCCACGCTGTAACCGAGCTTCACCGCGAGCAGCGACACGCCGAAGCACAGCCCCACGACGGTCACGAGCAGCATCTCGTTACTTTTGAATTTCGCGACGTAGTTGAGCAGCCGCGGCACGGCGATGAGTCCACCGATGAGCAGCGCGCCGAGGAAGGCGCTGAGCTGGAGCACGGTGCGCCCGATGTCTTCCATCGCCAGGGAACCCGTGACCGCAAAGCCCGAGAGCAGCGCGATCATGACGATGGCGAGGATGTCTTCCACGACGAGGATGCCGAAGATCAGGCTGGCGAATTTCTCCTTAGTCTTCCCGAGTTCCTCGAGCGCCTTGATGATGATCGTGGTCGAGGAGATGGCGAGGATCGCGCCGAGGAAAACGCAATCCATCTGCTTCCAGCCAAAGAGCCGCCCCAGCTCGTAGCCGACGAAGACCATGAGCAGGATCTCCAGCGTGGCCGCGATGAACGCCGTGGCCCCGACGGCGCGCAGCTTGCGCAGGCTGAATTCCAGCCCGAGCGAAAACATAAGGAAGATGACGCCCAGCTCCGAGAGCGTCTCGATCGCGTGTTTGTCGGCGATGAGTGGGAAGGGCGGCGTGTGCGGCCCGATGATCACACCCGCGAGGATGTAGCCGAGGACGACCGGCTGCTTGAACTGCCGGAACAGCACCGTGACGATCGCGGCAACGATCATGACGATGGCGAGATCCTGGAGAAAAGTGAGGTGATGCATGGTCTGGCTTTTGGGCGTCGTGCATGGGGTGTGGCCCGCCCCTGCCGGTGGGCGTAGGGCCGACGGCGGGCGGAAATGAGGAGAGCAGACCTTCACGAAGACCCGCGGATATCCACATCCCTGATGGCGGCGGAGAGTAATCCGCCGCCTTCAATCACCGCAAGGGGAGGCTTGGCGAACGCCGCGATTTTCGTGCGATCGACCCGGCACGAGGGTGCGGATCGGGCTAGTCATCGGGTGCGACTTGATGGGTAAAGGTGCTTGGCGCGCGTGTCCATCGACGGCCAAAGATTAAGCGACGGACGTATCACTTATCCCATGATTGCCCGAACCCTTCGACTCATCATCAATGGCAAAGCCGCTGGTGCTGAGGGACTCCGCGAAGGCGTCGAGTTCCTGCGGAAAGCCGGGCATCGTGTGGAAGTGCGCGTGACCTGGGAGCAGGGCGACGCGAATCGCTGGGTGGTCGAGTCCCAGGAGGAGGTCGTGGTGGCCGTGGGTGGTGATGGGACGGTGCATGAAGTGGTGCAGGGCTTGATGGATCGGCCCGCCGGTCATCGCCCGGCACTCGGGATCGTACCGATGGGGACGGCGAATGATTTTGCCAATGGGTGTGGCCTTCCTCTCGATCTGCCGGGGGCGCTCGATCTCTGTGCACACGGAGCACTCGTGCCGATCGATGTCGCCCGGGCCAACGATCGTTGGTTCATCAACGCCGCGTGCAGTGGTTTCGGAGCGGAGGTGACGGCCAATACGCCGCTCGAACTCAAGCGACTGCTTGGCGGCGCGGCCTACACGGTCATGGCTGCGCTGCTCGCGATCAATTTCAAGCCTGCGCAGGGCCGGCTGGTTCTGCCAGAAGGTGAGCTCCACGGGAGTTCCGTCGTAGCGATCATCGGCAATGGTCGTCAGACCGGAGGCCAGCCCGTCACTCCCAAGGCGCTCATCAACGACGGTCTGCTCGACGTGCTCGTGATCCGGGAAGTGCCCGCGAGCGGCTTGCTCCAGGCGGCCCGCGAATTGCAGGCGCTCGAGCCGGACGGTGAATACATCTTCTACCGGCAGGCGCCGTGGGTGGAATTCCACCCCGACCATCCGATGCCGATCAACCTCGATGGCGAGCCGGTCGATTTCGACTGCGTGCGCTGCGAGGTGGTGCCGGAGGCGCTGCGCCTCATCGTTCCGCCCGATTGTCCAGCCCTGGCCCCGGCGCGCGTCTAGCGCTCCACTCGATCACGGTTGACCGGTAAAGTTTGCCTTGGCGACGCGCAGGATATTGCCGCCGAGGATGCGGCGGATGTCTTCGTCGGAATAACCGCGCTGGACGAGGCCGAGGGTGAAGAGCGGCCAGTTCGTCCACGCGAGGCTTTGCTCCATTTCCGGGGTGGTCTGGAAGTCGTCCTTGGGCCAGAGGTGTTCCCATTTCGGACTGATGCCGCCGGGCAGGGTGCCATCAGCGCGGCGCTGGATTTTGGCGCGTTCTCCCTTCTCGAAGCGGGAGGCATAGGCCACGTCGGTGCCGATGGCGACATGCTCGGCGCCGAACTTTTTCGCGACGTAGTCGAGGTGATCGAGGAACGCGCTGATATCGCCTTTGCGGCCGAGAAAACGCGGGATGCAGCAGATGCCGACGAGCCCGCCGGTGTCGCAGATCGCCTTGATGGTGTCGTCTGGCTTTCCGCGGAAATGGCGATACAGCCCCGCAGCGCTGGTGTGGCTCGCGACCATCGGCTTGGCCGAGGCCTTGGCGGCGTCAAAGGCGGTTTTCCAGCCGGAGTGCGCGGTGTCGACGATGACTCCGCTCCGGTTCATCTCGGCGACAACGGCGCGGCCGAAGTCGCTCAGGCCGGCATCCTGCGGCTCGCCCGCGCCATCGCCGATCACGTTCCGGCGGTTGTAGGTGAGGTGCATCATGCGGATGCCGAGCTGCTGAAAGATGCGGATGAGGCGCAACTCGTCGCGCACGCTTTCGCCGGCTTGCGGAAGCGGGACGCCGTTGCCGGTGAGGTAAAGGCAGAGCTGCCCGGCGGCCTTGGCGGCTTCGATGTCGGCGGGGCGCACGGCTTTGCTGAGCGTGGGCCGGAGCAGGTCGGTCGCGGAGGTGAAGCGGGCGAGGCGCTTGAGCAGGCGGACGGGATCGTTGCCCTCCTCGCCGGCGTTTTGGAAAATGCAGGTCACGCCCGCCGCGCGGAAGGCGCCGAGGAATTCCTCGCGCTCCCGGGCGTCCGTGGCCATGCGGGTCATCGAGAGTTCTTCGCGGAGATCGTTGAGTTCGCCGGGCGAAGCGCCGTCCTGGGCGGCGGCATTGAAGGCGGCGCCATCGATGGCGGCGCGTGGCGCGAAGCCGTAGGCATCGAAGACGAGCGCAGAGGTGTGAAGTGCGGCGGCGCGCTCCATCTGCGCGGTCGTTGGCTGCAGGATGGCGAGGGCGATGTCCCGGCTGCGATCGATGACCTCATTGCCCGTGCGCCACGCGGGAATCGGCGGGGCGGCGCGGGAGAAAATTTGCAGTCCACGCCAGGCGGTGACGGCGGCGGCAGCGTGGAAGCCTTGTCGGAGGAAACGGCGGCGGGAGGAGGGGAGCATGGTCGTGAAAGCGAGAGCGTGGCTGAAGTTACGATGCGGCCATCGTCTGCCCCATCGCCGCCGCGAGCAGCCGCTCGGGCGTGGCTTCGGCGCGACTGAACTCTCCGCCGAGTCGGCCTTCGTGGAGCATGAGGATGCGGTCGCTCATGCCGAGCAGCTCGGGGAGTTCGCTGGAGACGAGCACCACGGCTTTGCCCGCGTCGGTGAGGACGTTGATGAGGTCGTAGATCTCGCGTTTCGCGCCGACATCGATCCCGCGCGTGGGTTCGTCGAGGAAGACGACTTTCGGCTCGGTCATGAGCACTTTGCCGAGGACGACTTTTTGCTGATTGCCGCCGGAGAGTTTGCCGACCGTGGATTCGAGGCCGGGGGCTTTGACGTGCAGCGAAGTGAAGGCGTGGTCGTTTTTCTGAAACTCGCGCCCGGTATCGATGAGGCCGCTCTGGGTGAGGCCTCGGAGTGAGGAAAGCGAGAGGTTGAAACCGATGGGCTGGGGGAGAACGAGACCGTAGCGGCGCCGATCCTCGGACACGAGCGCGAGCCCGCGCTGCAAGATTTCATGGGGCTTGAGCGGCGGCAGCGCCATTCCATCCAGCGTGATCGTGCCGCCGTGCCGGGTGCCCCAAGCGCCGAAGATGTGCATGAGCAATTCGGTGCGCCCCGCGCCCATCAGCCCGCCGATGCCGAGCACTTCGCCGGGCGCGACGGAGAAGGAGATGTCGTGGAGACGGGGTTTGCCGGTGCGAGGATCGGCGACCGAAAGATTCGCGACCTGAAGGATTGGAACCGCAGAGGCGCAGAGGCGCGGAGATTCATCCGTCGTCTCTTTTCCTCCGCGTCTCTGCGCCTCCGCGATTCCTTGCGGCCGGCGTTCCGGGAAGAGGTCGGTGATGTCGCGGCCGACCATGTGGCGGATGAGTTCACCTTTGTTCGTCTCGCTGGTCGCAGCGGTAAAGACGGTCGAGCCATCGCGGAGCACGGTGATGCGGTCGGCGAGGGCGAAGATTTCATCGAGCCGATGCGAGATGTAGATGCAGGCGATGCCGCGTGCGCGCAGGTCGCGAAGGATCGTGAGGAGGACTTGGACCTCGTGCTCGGCGAGCGCCGCGGTCGGTTCGTCGAGGATGAGGATGCGCGAGTTCTTGGCCAGCGCCTTGACGATTTCGACGAGCTGCTTTTCTCCGACGCCGAGCTGGCCGATGGGCGTAGCAGGATCAATGGCGACGCCGAAGCGGTCGAGCAGTGCGCGGGCGTCGCGCTGCATACGCGGCCAGTCGATGAGCCCGCCGCGCGTCGGTGCGGCACCGAGGAAGATGTTCTCGGCGACGGACATTTCGTCGATCAGCGCGAGTTCCTGATAGATGACAGCGAGGCCGGCGCGTTCGGCGTCGGCGATGCCGTGGAAGACCGCGGGCTGACCGTCGATGAGCAGCTCGCCCTCGTAGCTGCCGTGGGCGTGCAGGCCGCTCAGGAGCTTGATCAGCGTGGATTTCCCTGCGCCGTTTTCACCGCAGAGGGCGTGGATTTCCCCGGGGCGCAGGTCGAAGGAAACGTCGCGCAGGGCGATGACGCCGGGAAATTTTTTGGTGATACCGCGGGTGGTGAGGACTGTGCTCACGGGTTGGCGGATGCGGGTTTTTTGGGCCGCGCCGCCAGCCGCAGCGCGAGGTCCGGAGCGCGGGAAATCGGGGGATGATCCATGGCGTGCAGGCAGGTCATGCCTGAAACCGCCCGCTAAACGCAAGCCGCGCGTCGCGCCGTCGGCGACTGCGCGCCGAGTGGCGGCTTGCCCGGAGCGGTCACGCGCGAGAGTATCCGCGCATGCCTGAGTCCGACCCCGCCGCTGCCGCAGACTCGCTGCCGCGCGATTTTCACACCACCCGCTGGAGCCTGGTCTTGCAGGCCGGCGGCGTCGGGACGCCGGCCAGCGCGGGGGCGCTGGAGACGCTCTGCCGCGCTTATTGGGAGCCGCTCCACGCCTATGTGCGGCGGCGCGGCTACGGACCGGAGGAGGCGCGCGACCTGACGCAGAGCTTC
>JBBQYR010000048.1:0-28269 GCA_038208565.1 Chthoniobacterales bacterium | reverse complement strand
GGACTCGGATTCTGCAGCGTCAGCCTCGGCGAAACGAAAGGAGCCTGAGCACCATGCAAAACCTTGATCAAGTCCGCGCCGCCGCCGCCTCGCAACTCCTGCCCGAGGGCAAAAAGCACCCTTTCGACCGCGGTGATGTGGCCAGTATCCCCGCCCTCATTCTTTCCAACGGCCTCCTACCCGCTGCCGCCTTCTGCTGTGAGGAAGGAAAAGAAGCCCGCGCAGGGATGCGAGCGGCCTTCAACGGAATCGCCGAGTTTCTGAAACAACGGGAAATCGCCGGCGCCAGCGTCACCACAGGCCATCAACTAATCACAGACCTCGCCACCAAGGATAGCAACAGCCTCGAGCGCGCAACCACCGAGGCCCTCGCCTACCTCGCCGTGCTCAAACGCTTCGCTCTGCCGAAGGCAAAACCATAACTCCGCCATGCCTGCCCATCTCGCCCATGACACCGCCGCGGCGCTCGGCGCGGACGCTCAGCACTCGGACAGCCGTTCCCTTTTCCTCAGCCGCTACGCGACCCCGGGGGCGAAGGACACCAAGGATTCCACGCCGCGAAAGGCCTGGTTCAATGCACTCATCCAACGCAAAGCACAGACTCTGGATCGCGAATCATGGCTTCCAGCCGCTGCCAGTGTCCTGCACGCCCGCCTTGAGTCCCGCCTCATGGTCGGCATGGCCAATGGGGTCATGGAAAATGCCGGCCTCACGCTCGACCGCTTTGGCCTGCCCGTCATTCCCGGCAGCGCGGTGAAAGGATGCGCCCGGCGCATGGCGCTCCAAGCCCTGCACGATTGGATCGCCGTCGGCAGCACGCGCCCCCTACCCGAAGACCTTGGTGCCCCGTGCTGCGCCGGGTTTCAATTCCCGGCTGAAATGCTTTCGGTTATTGCCCTCACGTTCGGGTGGGTGGAGCAGGATTGGGAGGTTGACGAAAAAGGCAATTCCCGTTCCGACCTCGCTTGGGCTTGCGGTCCCATGTTCGCGAACATCTGGAAAGGCGCCGCGGAAATCCTCGCCGCACATTTTTATAAGCAGGTGCCGCCACAGAACGCCGAGGCACCGTGGCGTTCCCTGCCCAATTTCGCGGGTGCCGTCGCCTTCCTCTCCGCCTCACCGAACCGCGACCCCGGCCTGGTCCTGGATGTCGTCACCTGCCACCACGGCGACTATTACGGCGAAAAGAAGGACGAACGAGGCGATCTCAAGATGCCCGTGGCCCGCGACACGGAAGAACCCGTTCCCGTCTTCTTCCCCGCCGTCCAAGAGCAAAGCGGCAACGACCACTTCACCTTCGTTCTGCTGCCTCTTCGCAGGGCGGATGACAAGCTGATCGCTTTCGCCCGCCAGTGCATAGCCACCGGCCTTGGAACCTTCGGTCTCGGAGCCAAGAGCAATGCGGGCTACGGAGGTTTCGATGCCTCCGACGCCACGCATCAGGCGATTGCCAGCCATCTCCAAACCGAGCGCCACAGGCAGCAGGAGGAGGCAAAATCGAGAGCTGAAAAGGAGGCCCATGACCGCGAGATCGAGGAAAAACGCCGCGCCAAGACCGAACTGGATCAGGCCCTCGCCGGACTGCCTGCCGATCAACAAGAGGACAAAAAACTCGAACTGCTGAGCGATGCCCAGTTCGACGCCAAAGCGCGCGCCTTCACCAAAAACAAGGGCGGCCCGTGCGATGCCGAAAAGCAAGCCATCGTGCGTGCGTTGCGTGGCCCGCGCGCGGCGTATTGGCAGACATTCAAGACCAAGGCCACCAAGGGCGAACTCGCCACAATCGATCAAGCCATTCGAGCGCTGAGCAAAGCCATGAACCTCGGGAAAATGCCATGACGCGCCAAACCTTCACTCTCGAACTCATCACCCCGTGCTTCTGCGCCGGAGCGAACGCCGCCCAAGCCGAAATCCGTGCGCCGTCAATCCGGGGCCAGCTCCGTTGGTGGTTCCGTGCGCTCGGGGGCAACCCTGCGGACGAAGGCGCAATCTTTGGCAACGTGGCGGGCGACGCCGGGACCAGCAGCAGCCTCCGCATCGCCATCGCTCGTTTCAAAGCGGGACCGACGTGGAATCCACCACAGGTGGATCCATACACGGCGGAGTCCTACACCTGGCATTACGCCCGCGAATCGGGCAAGCCTGCGAACTCTGGAAGACAGACCGTCGGTCCACGCTGGCAGGCAAAGGGGGCCATTCCTCCACTTTCGCAGTTTGATCTCGTCATTACGACGATCCGCCCGCTCAGCCCTGCCAGACAACAGGCATTCGAAGTCGCACTCCAAGCGTTCCGCTGCTTCGGCACGCTCGGTTTGAGGGCGACACGCGGCCTGGGTGCTTTCCATTGCGCGAAGGCCGGCAACTGGAAAGACATGATCGAGCCCCTGAGCAAAGCTGGCTTCCGCATATCCCTCCGCCAGCAGCCGGATACCTTCTCCACATGGGAGTCCGCGCTGCGCGACTGGAGTGCCTGGCTCCGCTACAAACTCCGCAAAGACTGCAAAGCGGAACGGTTCTCCGCTCTGGGCGGCATCCAGCCCCGGCAGGCCAGCGCGGTGCGCTTCCGCCCGATCCGCCTCTCGTCTGGTCAATTTACCTGGCTCGCACTGGAAGCACCTCACTCTCGAGTGTTGGGGAAACATGCACCTGAAATCCTCACGCCAACGCTGTTCACAGGCCATGCACCCAGTCCGCAACCCAAAACCGGCGCCAGGTAGGCTGTGCTGCCGCGCCACGACGAATGTCCCTCGGCGACTCCCCTCGCCGGTGCTCTTCACGTTGCGACAGCCGTCCATCCCTCGCCGCTTGCCTCCAAATCGCCATGATGGCAATTTGCCAGCATGATTAAGACCCAGGTCCAGATTCCCGACGATCTTTACCGCGAGGCCAAACGCGTGGCGGCGGACTACGAAATGAGCTTCGCGGAGGTCGTCCGCCGCAGCCTCGAACGCACCCTGCCCGCCTATCCTCCCAAGGACACCGGCTGGCTGCCGCCCGAGCCGTTGAGTCTCGGTCTGCACTCCCAAATCGATGACGACGAGTGGCGGCTGCTTGCCAACGAGCCCGACTACGTCCCGCGGCACCGGGGCAAACGCCGCCCATGACCGCCGTCGATACCAATCTGCTCTTCGCCTGGCTGAACCGAGACCACGACTGGCACGCGCCCGCCGCGCGCTGGCTCGCCGCGCAGGCCGCCAATCCCGACCTGGTCCTCTGCGAGCTTTGCCTGGTGGAACTCTACGGACTCCTGCGCAATCCCGCGGTGGTCAAACGTCCGCTGGAAGCGCCCGCGGCGGTGAAAGTCATTCAGAGCCTGCGCAGCCATCCGCAATGGGAACTCGTGGATTACCCCGGCGGCCTCATGAACGACGTCTGGCTGGCATCCGCCCGGGCGGGAGTCGCCCGCCGTCGCATCTACGACACCCGCCTGGCGCTGACGCTCCGCCATCATGGCGTCACCGAGTTCGCCACCACCAACGTGAAGGACTTTGCGGGATTCGGTTTCACCCGTGTCTGGAATCCGTTGACGAAGAAATGAGTGCCCCGTCTTCCATCTCCGCCGCCCTCGTTTCCGTTGGCGGCTCACCCTCGCCGGTGCTCTTTACGCTCCAGCAGCACCGGCCGCGGCATGTCTGGTATTTCTGCTCGGCGGGCAGCCGGTCGGTCGCGGACGAAATCCATGCGCGACTCGACTGGCATCCCGATCGCGATGTCATCGAGGTCGAGCGCTTCGAGGAGTTGGGGCCGTGTTACCAGGCGCTGCGCGGAGCACTGCCGGGGCTGCTGCGAAAATGGAAAGTGGCGGCCGGCGACGTGCTCGTGGATTACACGGGAGGCACCAAGACCATGAGCGCGGCGCTGGTGCTCGCGGCCACGGAGGTGTTCGATCAGTTCAGCTATGTCGGCGGCGCGCAGCGGGAAAAAGGGGGGCTGGGGGTCACGGTTGATGGCAAAGAGCGCGTGCTTTACCAGGCCAATCCGTGGTTCGCGCTGGCCGTGCGCGAAGTCGAGCGCGCCCGGGATTTGTGGGCCGGCTGTCAATTCGAAGCCGCGGCGAAAGTCTTTCGCGAGACCGCCCCGCGTGTGCCGCAGCCGCTGCTCTTCAAGGCCGTCGCCGACGTGGCGGAGGCCCTGGCCGCGCGGCACCGCCTCGATTTCAAGGAGGCGGTGCGGCTGCTCGGCGCCGCAAGCAAGGCGCTGCCTGCGTTGTTCGACGGGCGCGACGACGCCGGGCTGATCGCTTTTACAAGCGGGTCGCTCGAAATCTGCACCGCGTGCTCGGCCGGCGCGGCCAGCGCCGCGTTCCTGCGCGAACTGCTCGACAATACCCTGCGCACCGCACGCCAGGGCCGTTACGAAGACGCTGCCGCGCGGCTCTATCGCGCGATGGAAATGCAGGGCCAGCTCTGGCTCGCGGAGATTTCGCAGGGCGCTTTCATCAACGGGCGCAAGAAGGCCGGCGTGCCGCTTCCACCGTCGCTCGAAGGTTGCGACTTCTGCCAGCCCGACGCTGCCGGCGAGGTCAAGCTCAGCCTCGAACAAGCCTGCCGCGCGCTCGACCGGCTCGGTGCCGCGCGGGCCGCGGGCGTGGTCGCGGATCTCGCGCTCGACAAGAAAAGCCGCTGGCGCCAGGCCACCGAGAAGCGCAACACCAGCATCCTCGCGCACGGAGTCACCGCCATCGGCGCGGACGGTTTCGAGACGATGAAGGCGCTCGCCGCCGAGTTCCTCGGCTTTGATCTGGAACGCGAGGTCCATCAAATCCCGCCGTTCGACGCACGGTGGCTCATCACCGGATGATTCCTGCATGACCGCAGCATTACTGACTCTGACCACGGCCGCTTTGCTTTTCACCAAGGCGCTGGATGTCCACAGCACCTGGCATCACGTCGGCATTGATGGGGAGTGCAATCCGCTCGTCCGTCGGTGGTTTCAGCGCCACGGGTTGGCGCGCGGCCTTGTACTGGCCTGCGGCGTTTACCTTGTCGTTCTTCTGGCGGAAATCGCGTTGGTTTGGTGGCTGGATCGCCCGATCCTGACCGCTGGCACCGTAGTCCTCGGCCTCTTCACCGCGTGGGCGCAATGGGATGTGGCGCGGTTTAACCGGCGCCACCGCCATTCCTGGTTCACCCGGCTGACTTTGCGCGTCTATAGCCGATGGAACGATCTCCTGATGACGCGCCGCCCACGCAATCAATGAGCCTCACTCTAATCCAGCTCGTCTCCGAGCAGACCATGCAAAACCTGCTCCCGGTGCTTCGGTTGAAGCCGGCGAAGCTCGTGCATCTCGCCACACCGCGCACCATCGCGCGTTCGGCGCTCATCGCGGAAGCAGCGCGCCAGTCGCAGTGCCCGGTCGAGTTGCAGACGATTCCCCTCTCGGCGATGCCGTCGATGCGGGAGACCCACGATGCCGTGCTCGCGGCGATCGAAGACGAGGCCGCCGCCGGGCGTGACACCCTCCTCAATTTCACCGGTGGCACCAAACTCATGGGCATCGGCGCCTATGTCGCCGCCTCGAAACACCGCGTGCCTTCGCTCTACGTGGACACCCAGGATTCGGTGTTTGTCGATGGCCAGACCGGGGACGGCCTCTCGCGCGTGATGGGCGGCGACTTGAGCTTCACGCCCATCCTCCGGGCGCTGACCGTCCACGCCGTGGGCAGGGCCAATGGCTGCGCGCGCATCACCAGCGGACGCGACTGGCGGCCTTTTCTCCCGCTGGCGCAGGCGCTGTTCGTCGACGCGCCGCTGGAGCGCGCCGTCCACGAGGCCTTGCACGGAAAGAGCGGCCTGATGCCCGGCGGCCGCGAACCGCGCACACCCGCGGACTGGCTGCCCTTCTTCGACCATGAGTTCGCATTGCCGGAGCCGGTGGCCGCGCTTTCCGTGGAAGCAGGATTGCTCGATGCCGGCAGCCGGCCCGGTTCGTGCCGGCTGCCCTCCGCCACGCGCCCACACCTGGGGCGTCTCACCCGCGAGCGCGTGCCGGATTTCGCCGCCCAATACTTCGCCGCGGTCGCTCCTTTGCAGCAGGCGCTTTCCTTTCTCACCGGCGGCTGGTGGGAGGTGATCCTCGCGCAGAAGGCGACGGACTCCGGCCGCTTCCGCGACATCCGGTGGTCCGTCCAAGTCGGGGAGCGCGGCGGGGCGGATGTGGAGGAAGACATCGTCGCCCTCGATGGCGTGCAGGTCGTTTACATCTCGTGCAAGCGCGGCGGCCACAAGGCCCGCCTGCTGCCGTTGCTCGATGAGATCAACGCCCGGGCCCGCTCCCTCGGCGGCGCCTTTACCCGCCGGTACCTCGCGATCCATGAGACGCCGCGCGGCCGGGTGCTCGACAACCTCCAGTCGCGCGCCCGTGAACTCGGCATTCGCCTGCTTTTCCCCGGAAGTCTGTCCGACGCGGACCCATTCGCATGAAGAAACAGCCCGCCAAAGCAGCAGCCAGACCCTCGCAACCTCAAGCCAAGGAGCTGCCACCTTCCCCCGCGCCAATGGCCGGCCCCGAAGTGGTGCTCCTCGCCGTCACCGGCATGTCGACCGCCGTGCTCACCGAGACGCTCTGGGCGCTGGCGCATGAGCCGGAGCCGGTCATTCCCAGCCGCATCGTGGTCGTCACCACCAGCGACGGGCGCGAGGCCATCCGCAAGGAACTCTTCGAGCCGCTGCCCCGCTTCGGTGGACGCACCGCCTGGGAGACCTTTCGCGCCGCACTCGGCGCCGCGGGGTTCGATCTCTCCCACCGCCTCCGCTTTGGCACCACCGGCGATGACATCCGCGTCATCACCACCACCGATCCGGCGTCGGGGCAAAGCGTGGAGCTCGCCGACCTCCGTTCACCGCACGATTGCGAGGCCGCTGCCGATTTCCTGCTCGAGCAAGTGCGCGGCGTGGTAGAAAACCCGGACACCCAGCTCATCGCCTCCATCGCCGGCGGTCGGAAAACCATGGGCGCCCTCCTCTACGCCTGCCTCACTCTCGCCGCGCGCGAGAGCGACCGCCTCACGCACGTCCTGGTTTCCGAACCCTTCGAGACGATGCTCGAGTTCTACTTCCCCGCGCAGCCTGGCGGCGACGTCGCAAATCGTGCCGGCGCGACCATCGCCCCAGCTTTAGCGCTCGTCGAACTCACCGACGTGACCTTCGTGCCGTTGCGCAATCTCTTCACCCGCGAGCTCGGTCAGCCCGCGGGCAGCTTTCGGCGTCTGGTCGAGCACTGCCAGGCCAATGTCCGCCGCAGCACCGGCGAACACCTGCGCGTCGAGATCGACCGCACCCGCCCCACTTCGCAAATCAATGGGCGTTCCCTCGAACTGGCCCCGCGCGAACACCTCGCCCTCCTCTTTCTGGCTACCCGCGCCAAACATGGCGAAACCGTGCTGGCTTCCTACGATGAAGCCCTCGCCGATCTCGAGGCCTTCCGCGCAGCCATCCGCCAGAGCGCCCCGGCCAATGACTGGAGCGACTGGCGTCACGCCGCCGGTCTCGACCGCCCGTTCGACAGCCGGGAACTCGTGCGCGTGCTTTCCGACATCCGCCGCAAAGCCAAGGCCGCCGGCGGCGACGCCGCCTTCCTCGCCAGCGTCCTCCCCGAGCGCGGTCGCTGCTCGCTCGATGTCCCCGGCCCGCTGATTCATATCAAGGGCTGAGCGGGCAGTTTGCGGAATTGGGTCCGCGGTCAAGCCCACAGAGGTCCGTGGAGGTCAGCGTGAAGCGTCCTCGACGCGATTCATGCGAATCTTCGCCCATGAACACCGCATCCTTCTCCAACGACTTCCCCGACTTTGGTGATTTCATCCGCCGCAACCTCAAGCGTTTTCCGCTCACCATCGAGGTGGTCGCGGCTGGCTTCGCCTTCACAGATCCCACCACACCGGCCTGGGCCAGGGCGATCATCGGCGCGGCCATCGCCTACGTCCTCTGCCCCTGCGATGCCATTCCGGATTTCATCCCCTTTGGCGGATGGGCGGATGACCTCGCCGTGCTCGGTGCCGTGCTTTCGGGCGCCGCCAGCGCTTTTATTACCGAGGAGCATCGTCGCCGGGCGCGGGAGATCCTCGGACAGGAATGACTCTCCCCACCTCCCCATGTGGCAACTCCCCGACCGTGCGCCTTGGCCTCACCACATCGCCAAACACATTTACCACTTCCTGACCCCATAAAACCCAAGCTTCGAATCCTCATGCAAACCCGCTCCCTTCTTGTCCTCATCATCGCGCTCGGCTTCGGCACCGCGACCTGCCACGCCATCTGGCCTTTCGGCGACACCCCGAAGAAGCCGACAACGACCAAGGTCAACTGCGCCGGCTGCCGGGGCACCGGCCGGATCAGTGGTGTCTGCGCCGTCTGCAAGGGCACCGGCCAGCGCATGTCCGGCCTGTTCAATCCCGTCGAATGCAGGTCCTGCGGAGGCTCCGGCAGCGTCTCCATGCACTGCCACGATTGCGGCGGCACCGGTCGCGTGGTCGTGACCCAGTGAATTGATCATCCCGTTCTGGTTGCCTTCCGGTGCTGCCATCTCCGGCTGGCACAGGCTCCAACTTGGAGATGGGCCTCATACCAACTTCAGGAAACAATCAGACGCTCCCGCAGCCCGGAGGGCTGAAAGGAAATTAGCCCCGGGTGAAACCCGGGGATATTGAGAGAAACGGGAGGCACCCCGGAGGCGGTGCGGGAAGGTGCCTGGCTGGCGGCTTCCGGCACACCCTCCGGGGTGCATCGGATGGTGGTCCGAAACTCCGGGTTTCACCCGGAGCTAATTTCCTTCAGCCCTCCGGGCTGGGCAGGTGTCTGATCATTTCACCAATTTGGTATCATTGGCGCGCCCAAGATGGCGATGCGGTCGCCGGGGCATGGGCGCATCGCTGCTATTTCGCCCCGGACGGAACGCGTGTAGGGTCGCGCCCCGTTTTCCAGCGTATGCCGCCGATTTCCTATCCACCCGACCTCCCGATCAGCGCCCGGCGCGAGGAGATCGTCGCGGCGATTCGGGAAAGTCAGGTCCTGGTCGTGGCGGGCGAAACGGGCTCGGGCAAGACAACGCAGCTTCCGAAGATGTGTCTCGAAGCAAGGCTCGCGGAGCGCGGTAAGATCGGCTGCACGCAGCCGCGCCGGGTCGCGGCGCTGAGCGTTTCGCGGCGCGTGGCGGAAGAACTCGGCGTCACGTGGGGACGCGAGGTCGGCTGCAAGATGCGCTTCAACGACGACACCGGGCGCGACACGCAAATCAAGTTCATGACCGACGGCATCCTGCTCGCCGAGATCCAGTCCGACCCACTGCTCCGCGCCTACTCCGCGCTGATCCTGGACGAAGCGCACGAGCGCTCGCTGAACATCGATTTCCTGCTCGGCTACTTGCAGGGCCTGCTGCGGAAACGCGGCGACCTCAAGCTGCTCATCACCTCGGCGACGATCGACACGGAGGCGTTTTCCAGGGCGTTCGGCGGCGCGCCGATCATCGAGGTTTCCGGGCGGTTGTGGCCCGTGGAGATTCGCTACGCGCCGATCGAGACTCACGCCCGCCACGACGAAGACGCGGACGAACTCAGTCACATCGAAGCCGCGGTCCGGGCGACGGAAGACGCGCTCATCGAATCCGACGCGGGCGATGTCCTTGTCTTCATGCCGACCGAGCGCGACATCCGCGACACCCGCGAGGCGCTGGAAGGCAGTCTCGGCTCGGGCATCGAGGTAATCGGACTTTTCGGGCGCATGCCCGCCGCGGAGCAGCAGCGCATCTTCGCGCCGGGCCCGCGCCGCCGCGTGATCGTCGCGACGAACATCGCCGAGACTTCGATCACGCTGCCGCGCATCCGCTACGTCGTCGACGCCGGCCTTTCACGGATGAGCCGCTACAATCCGCGCACGCGCACCAAGCGCCTGCCGGTGGAGGACATCTCGCAGAGCAGCGCCAACCAGCGCGCCGGCCGGGCCGGCCGCGTGCAGGATGGCACCTGCATCCGCCTCTACGCGCAGGAGGATTTCGAGAAGCGCTCGCGCTTCACCCAGCCGGAAATCCAGCGGGCAAATCTCGCGGAGGTCATCCTGCGCATGAAGGCCTTTCGACTCGGCGACATCGAGACCTTCCCCTTTCTCAACCCGCCAGTTTCTGCCGCCGTCCGCGCCGGCTACCAGCTCCTGCACGAACTCGGCGCGCTCAACGACACCAACGAACTCACCCCGCTCGGTCGCGAACTGGCGCGCCTGCCCATCGATCCGACGCTGGGCCGCATGCTCCTCCAGGCGCGGGATGAAAAAGCGCTGCCGGAAATGCTGATCATCGCCGCCGGGCTCAGCGTGCCCGATCCGCGCGAACGCCCGGAGGATCAAAAGGAAGCCGCCGCCGCCGCACACCGCGCCTTCAGCGACCCGGACTCCGATTTCCTTTCGCTCCTCAACATCTGGCGCGCCGCTCCCGAGGCGGAGACGAAAGGCAGCGGCAACGCGCTCCGGCGTTTCTGCAAAGCGAACTTCCTTTCGATTTCACGAATGAGGGAGTGGCGCGACATTCATCGTCAGCTCACCGAGGCGGTGGAAGATGACACGCCTGCGCCGAAGAAAGCCGCCAGCGAGGCGAGCTATCCGGCGATTCATCGCTCCATTCTCGCGGGCCTGCTCGGGCAGATCGCGCAGCGGCAGGAGCGGAATACTTACAAGGCATCAGGCGACCGAGTGACTACGCTTTTTCCCGGCTCCCACCTTTACGAGCGTCGCGAAAAGCCGCGCAAGAACGCACCCGCCGCCAAGCCGGATGACAAGAGCAAGCAGCCGCTCTGGATCGTCGCGGGTGAGGTCGTCGAGACGTCGCAACTCTTTGCGCGGACCGTCGCGGGCATCAATCCGGAATGGGTCATCGAACTCGGCGCGCACCTCTGCCAGTTCCGCTACACCGAGCCACACTGGAGCGCGAAAGCGGGACGCGTGCTGGTGCTCGAACGCGTGCTGGTGAGCGGTCTGGAGATCGCGCGCCGCCTCGTCGACTTCGGGCGCATCGATCCAGTAAAAGCGACGGAGCTTTTCATCCGCGGCGCGCTCGTTGGCGAGGAGGCGAAGTTGCCGCACCGATTTTTCGTCGAGAACGGCAGGGTGCGCGACAAGATCGAGACCGCGCTCACCCGCGTCCGCAGCCGGCGAGCTCATGATCTCGAGGAATCGCTCTACCAATTTTACGCCGCGCGCATCACCGGAGTTTCCTCGGTTCACGACCTCAATCGCCTCGTCCGCGAGCGCCTCACCCGGGAGCCGGACTTCCTCTGCGCCACCGAGATCGACCTGATCGGCGACGACGACGCGACCTACGACCGGACGCTCTTTCCCGACCAAGTCTCGCTCGGCAACACCGCCCTGCCAGTCACCTACGCCTACACCCCTGGCCACGACGCCGACGGCGTGACCGTGCGTGTGCCGCTGCCCGTCGCCGAGCAACTCACGACCGGCCAGCTCCAGTGGATGGTGCCCGGCTTGCGCGAGGAGCAGATCGGCGTGCTCCTGCGCGCGCTGCCCAAGACCGTGCGCAAGACGCTGATGCCGCTGGAGCCAAAGATCCGCGAGATCGCCGCGGACTTTCAGCCGGGGCGCGAGGACTTCCTCGTGGCGCTCGCCGACTTCCTCGCACGGAAATATCGCGTGCCGGTACGTGCGGCTGATTGGCCGGCGCAAAGCCTACCCGCGCATCTGCAGCCTCGCGTGGAGGTCGTAGATCGCAGCAACAAAACCGTGGCGTCAGGGCGCGATCTGGCGGCGATTCACGCGCAAGTGGAGAGTCGCGACGTGCGCTCCGACGCGTGGGAGAAAGCGGCGCGACAATGGGAGAAGCGCGCGGTCACGGTGTGGTCGTTCGGCGATCTGGCGGAGTCGATCGTCGTCGAAGAAGTCGGTGGGGCGCCGCTGCTCGCGTACCCCGGACTCGCCTTGCGCGACGGCGAAGTGGACCTGCGCCTATTCCGCAAACGCGACGAAGCGCAAGCGGCCTCAGCGGGCGGCATCCGGCGGCTCAGTGAGTTGATCCTCGCCCGCGATCTCGCGAGGCTCTGGAAGGAACTCGCGGGGCTCGCGCGCCACCTCCCGGGCGCGCCGAAGCAAGCCGTCGGCTTTCACTCCGCGCTCCAGCAGATCGGCGCCAAGCTGCAAGCGCCAGCCGCCGCCCACGCGACGCCGGAGGTGCTCCAGAAATCCGCCTACGAACATCTGCTCGCGCACCTCCTGCAGCTCCGCCCGATCTTCCCGCTCACCGAAGCGCGCTTCGTTGCGATGCTGGATTCCGTCCGCCGCGAGATGCCAGCGCAGACTTACCAACTCGGCGAAACGACGCGGCAGTTGCTTGAACTGCGGCAGAAGATTCTCGCGTCACCGAAGCGTTACGCCGGGCTCGATCAAGACCTGCAGCGCCTTCTTCCCGGCGACTTCCTCGCGCATACGCCACACGCCCAACTTCCACATCTGCACCGTTACCTACGCGCCGTGCAAATCCGCGCCGAACGCGCATCCGTGAGCCCCGCCAAGGACGCCGAAAAAGCCGTGCAACTTGCGCCCTTCACAAACTGGGAAAAGCGCGTCCCCACGGCGCAGCACGAGATGTTTCGCTGGTTGTTGGAAGAGTTCCGCGTCTCGCTCTTCGCGCAGGAACTCGGTACCGCGCAGCCCGCTTCCGCGCAGCGTTTGAAAGCACTCGGCACCTTCTGACCGCTACTCGCCGAGCCGCCAGAGCGTGCTATCCGTGCGGACAAAGACGCTCTTCCCGCTCAACGCTGGCGTGCAAAGAATCAGCTCCTTGCTCTCCGCTTTCAGCGGGAGTTGAAGCTGACCTGCGACCGCGCCTTCGGGAGCCGTCGTATCCACGATTTGCACGAGGCCTTTTTCGTTCACTGCGAGCAGGCGTTGGCCGGCACCGACCGGTGAGCCGCTGAAGGGTCCGGCGAGGCGCAGCTTCCATTTGCTATCGCCGGTTTTGAGATCGCCCATCGTGAGGACGCCCGCACCATTGATGCTGAAAATGTGATCACCGAGGACGACGGGGCTGATCGTCGCGGGGTTGATTTGCTTCGAGCGCCAGAGCTGTTCCGGTGCGGCTCCGTTGGCTTTCGGCGAAAGCGCGGTGATGCCATTCGACGGGGCGTAGATGATTCCGGCGGCCACGACGCTCGAACTCATGGTCGATGCCCCTTCGCCGTATTCCCAAAGTTTGCTGCCGCTCGCCGCGTCCACGCCGATCAGACCTTTCGATGACTGCAACACGGCGATCGGCGCGGCCTTCGACTCGGCGCGCCACGGGATCGGGCTGCTCCAGTTCGCCGCCTTCGGACGATCGAGCTTCCACAGGTTGCGACCGGTCTTCACGTCGAGGCCGATGGTGTAACTCTCGCTATCGTTCTCGATCACCGTCACGAGCGTCTCGCCGATGACGATGGGCGACGAAGCCATGCCGAGGCTGTTGCTGGCGTTGGCGTAATCGACCGTGAGCCCTCGCACCCAGAGCAGATTTCCTTCGAGATCGAAGGCCGCCACATCATTGCAGCTCCACAGTGCGAAAACGCGCTGCCCATCGCTGCACGGCGTGCCGGCGGCGATCGCGGTTTTTGGATGCGACATCGTGCGGCCCGTCGCCCGAAGTTGGCGTTCCCAGAGCTTCGAGCCGTCGCTGGCGCTGAAGCAGATGAGATGCAGCCGCTCCTGCTTCGGGCCACTGGAGCAGGTCACGAAAACCTTGCCGCCCACGACGATCGGGCTCGCCAGACCACGGCCCGGAAGAGCGATACCCCAGTCGATCTTAGGCGCCGCAGGGATGACCGCATCGGGCGCGGTACCAGTGCTGTCGGGCCCCCGGAATTGCGGCCAGTCGCCGGCCAGGGCGGTGAATGAGAGCGCGGCGAAAGCAAAGAGAGAGAGAGATTTCATGGCGAAAAGAGGTGAGGTCACTTCGCGGCGAGGATCGCGGTGCCGGTGCTATCGCAGACGCGCAATTGGAATTCCCACTCCACGGTCCATTGCTCCTTCTGCTCATTCTGGCAGGCTTTCACGAGCACCGTGTTCGGGCCCTTCTTCAGCCGGCACTTGAGCTTGTATTGATCCATCTGCTGCCCGCGATGGTACTCGTCGCGACCGAAAAGCAGCTCGCCATTCAGCCAGACCTTCCAGGCGTTTTTGCAGCCCAACCGAAGCTCGGCATCGCGCTCCGCCGGAGACTCGAAGGTCGTCGTCGCATAAGCCGTGACCTCCTTCTGCATCCCGAGCGGCTTGTTGAAATCCAGCTTCCCGTATTCGTCTTTGCTTTCGAACGGCTGCCACTTCACCGGCCCGCCTTTGCCTTCGTAGGTGGCATCCAGCCGGAGCTCTTTTTCGGGCGGAAAGACCGTCTCGAACCCTTGGCGCTCAGCGTTGTCAAAAGGGCCGATCACGTTCCACTTCATCAGGAACCCGAAGTGCCCCGGCAGATCCACCGTCACCCCGAGCTTCTTCAACTCGGCGGCGATTTCCTTCGTCTGGTCTTCATCGCGCACCGCCGCGAGTGCTCCCTGGTAACCGGCCTTCGCGCCATCGCCGGTCTTCGTTTTCGCCGCGTCGATGAGCCGCTGCACCGCACCGCGCCGAAGCTCCTGCACCGGATCGGCGATGAGCCCAGGCTCGATCGTGTCCGCCCGACCGGCATCCGCTTGCCGGATCAGATCGAACGCGAGTTGCCGGGCCGCGGACGGCTGCTGCGCATCTTTCAGGAATGCTTCCAGCTCAGCCAGAGGCACCGCCTTTTTCGCCCGCAGGGCGGAATCCACGATCGCGTCGCCCGCGAGCCGCAGCCAGTTGTCCGCCATCGGCGTCCCCCGCCCCGTCGCGGCGAGCACACTCGGCAGCACCGCCGGACCACCCGCGACGACTTCCTTCCACGCGGCGATGGCCGCTTCATTGCCCTGGCCCTCGCGCTCTACTTTGGCGAGCACTTTCACGGCTTCATCGACAGCCGCGTGCAAATTTAGAACCGTACCGAGAAACAGAATGGCGAGGGTGGCTTTCATGAGTGGGAGAAAGGAGGTGTTCGGCGAGTCGGAGCGCGGACGATGATTGAACGGGGAGTGCGGCTGCATACGCAATTCAGCAGGCGAGGCGAGTCTTAGACGCCGTCGTCACGCACCGCAACTAGCGTGATCACTTCGACAACCGATCGAGCACGTTGCGCGTGATGCGATCGACGGTCTTGTCGCCGCCGCGCAAGCCGTGCGCCCAGTCGGTCGTCGCCGCGGTGAATACCGTGCCGCCTTTCGTATAGATGCCCAGGCACGCGGCACCGGTGCGGCCCTTTTCCCAGCGCTCATACCATTCGACGTCATCAGGGTGCCACCGCACCGGACAGGTGCCGAGCACTTCAAAAGTCTTCGGCGTGCCGTCCTTGTGCGTGGCAAAGGGCAGCCCGTCGCGCCACTCGAGTTCGCAGCCGTCCGCCTCATAGCCAACGATCGTGTCCTTCCCGCCGAATTCCTCTCCGCGTTTCAACTCGGTACCTGCGAAGACCCAGTGCTCGGGCCGATGCACGGTGTAGGCCGCTTTGCCATCCATGAATTGCCCGTGGCTGCGCTGATAGCCGCCCCACAAAAATCCCACGCCGGTGAGTTGGTTTTCAGGACGCTGCACGAGGTGATGACTCCACGCCGTGGAAAGCGTCTTGTAGTCGCGCGTCTGGAACACGGGATCGGCGTGATAGTTCTGCTTCCAGCAGGTGAAAGCCTTGCCGCCGTCTTCGCTGCGAATCTGCCAGCAGACGGAGTTGCCGCTGAAGAACGCGACGTTTCCGCCTTTCGCGATGAAGCCTTCAAGGTTGTCCCGCATCGGCCCGGACCAGTATTCGTCGTGCCCGACGCTGACCACGAGCCGGTAGTGCTGGAGCAGTTCGGGGTGAAACTCGAGGTCGCTATTTGCGGCGTAGTCGAGCTCGTAGCCGTTGCGCTCGCACCATTGCACGAAGGGCAGTTCCCAGTTCGGAAACTGCGAGCTGAGTGGCCGCTCGAACGACACCCGGCTGCCCTGGTTCTTCGCGCGACTGTTGTAGGCATACACGCTGGAGCCTCCCCAGTTGGTGTAGGCGTTGTAAGTGTTCGTGCTCAGTTGCAGCAGGATCTTGCTGCCTTTCCCCGGCTCCGCGGCACGCACGATAAAACAAGCGTCGCTCTCCGCCGTGCGCCGACCGCGATGCGTCCATTTGCCGCCGCGATCCTCGACCGTGAAGCGCGCCGTGAAGTAGCCACTTTTCCAATCCTTCCCGATCGGCACGCGCAAGGCCTCCGGCCAGCGACAGCCCATTGCCGAAGCATCCTCCGGCACCGCGTGCGTCTGCCCCGGCACATCTTTCCGGCTCCACACGACTTCGTTCTTCGCGCCCCAGCGTGTGATCTCGACCGCAAACTTCGAGGCACTCGTCGAGACGTGAAGCGCCAACTCTTCCCCGGGTGCAATGCTGATCTGTCCGGCGTAGCCTTCGACGAAAAGCGGCGGGCCATCTTCAGCAGCGAAGACACCAACGGAAATGAACAGACTGCACAGAATGAGGTGGAGGAGTTTCATGGAGAGATAATCGGTTTCGGGGGAATCTGGAGGCGATACGACAAGAAGTGCGGAATTGCTGCAATGGAATACGCAGCGCAGGATTGTCTCCGCATGATCCCCCGCAGAATCTTACTCACGCTTTTCGTCCACCTTCTGGCGTGGGCCAGCGAGGCACGTGCCGGTGAGGTGGTCGTCCCCGAGGAAATGCGGCTCGGGGCTTTGCCTCGGCAGGTGCCGGAGCCCGGGGACAATCCGGGCACACCCGCCAAGGTGGCGCTCGGGCGGCTGCTCTTCTTCGACCCGATCCTCTCCGCCACGCAAAACGTCGCCTGCGCCACCTGCCATCATCCGCGCTTTGGCTGGGCCGATGGGCGGGCGACGCCGCTCGGAATCGATGGCGTCGGCCTCGGACCGACTCGCGTCTTGAACGGCATCGCCAGCGCTCAGTCGTTGAGACGCAATGTGCCCACGCTGCTCAACGTCGGTTTCAATGGCCTGATCTCGGACCACCCGCTCGACCCCAAAAACGCGCCGCTGTTTTGGGACGCGCGTGTGCAGGGCCTCGAAGCACAGGTGCTGCATCCCATCCGCACGCAGGCCGAAATGCGGGGCGCGGCCAGCGCTGAATCGGCAGCACTCGGCACCGCCGTGGCCCGCGTGGGGAACATCGCCGAATATCGTGTGCTGTTTGCTGCGGCCTTCTCGCAGCGCGAGGAAAACGCCGTCAACGCGGATCATTTGGCCAAGGCCATCGCCGCTTTCGAGCGCACGCTCGTCGCCGCTGATTCGCCCTTCGACCGCTTCCTACGCGGTGACCAGAATCCACTCACCCCGGAACAGGAGCGCGGGATGCGCATCTTCCAAACCGCCGGCTGCATCCTCTGCCACGGCGGGCCGATGTTTTCCGATTTCAAACTGCACTTCATCGGCGTGAGCGATGCGGGGCCCGACGGCCGGCGCGAAATCCGCACCCCTACCCTGCGCAATCTCCGTCACACCGCGCCCTACATGCATCACGGCGGGCAGCGCACGCTCGACGAAGTGCTCACCTTTTACGAGCGACTCTCGGATGCCGTTTCTGAGACGCTTGAGGGCGGTGACGCTGCGGCGCAACCGCCCCTCGATCCCCTGCTCAAGCAGCTCGATTTGAACGCCGAGGACTTCACCGATCTCACCGCCTTTCTCGAAACGCTCAACGACGATCACTACGACCAAACCGCGCCGGCCAAGGTGCCGAGCGGGCTGCCGGTCGGCGGACACATTCTTCCCCCATAATTCCATGACCACGCTCCTCATCGCCGCCGCTCGCTTTCCTCGCCTCAGCTTCACCCTCGCGCTGAGCATGGTGTGGTTGTCGCCCACCGCGGCTCAAACCGTCCCCAAAGAGCGCCCGCGCGCCCGTCCGCCATCCGCACTCACCGGCTGGGCGGATTGGGAAAAAGGCGAGGAATTACTCAAGCGGCTCAAGGTTCCACCCGCGCCGGTACGCACGCCGGACGAGGAACGCGCCACCTTCAAAGTCGCCCCCGGCTACCGCGTCGAACTCGTCGCTGCCGAGCCGCTCGTCCACAACCCGATCTTCTTCGAGTTCGATCCCGACGGACGCATCTGGGTCGTGGAATATCAGGGCTACATGCGCGACGTCGCGGGCACCGGTGAGGGCGATCCGATCTGCCGCGTGGTCGTGCTCGAAGACACCGACGCCGACGGTCGCGCGGACAAAAGCACCGTCTTCCTCGACCAACTCGTGATGCCGCGCTCGTTCGCCTTGGTGAAAGGCGGCGTGCTTTTGCAGGAGCCGCCGACGCTGTGGTTTTGCGAAGACACCGATGGCGATCTGCGGTGCGATCGCAAGGCCGCCGTCGGCACGATGGGCGTCGCGGGCAATCCGCAGCACACCGCGAACGGCCTGCGCTACGGCCTCGACAACTGGCTGCACAACGCCGACTGGCCGAAGCGTTATCGCTGGCGGCAGGGCAAACTCATCGAGGAAGACACGATCCAGCGCGGGCAATTCGGACTGACGTTCGATGAGACGGGCCGCCTTCTCACCTGCTACGAAAACAAGGCGCTCCACGGCGATTACCTCCCCGCCGAATATCTGCTGCGCAATCGCCACCTGCTGAAAATTTTCCAACGCGGCGGCGGTGATCGGAGCGCGTTCGGCGTGAATGTCGATCTCGCCACGCGAGCGCAGGAGGTCTTCCCGATCCGCGTCACGCCCGCCGTCACGCTCGGCGCGCTCGAACTCCGCGACGACGGTCGCCTCCGCACTTACACCATCGCCAGCGGCGTGTGTTTCTATGACGGCCACCAGTTCCCCGACGACGCGCGGGGCAACGTCTTCGTCCCCGAGTCTGGCGGGCACTTGATCGGCCGCCTCGTCCTGCCGCCCGGAATCGCGCCGCAGGCCACGCGGTTTTATCCGCCGGAGCAGGAACTCCTCGCCTCGACCGACGAGCGCTTCCGGCCAGTCAACGCCCGCGTCGGACCCGACGGCGCGCTGTATATCGCGGACCTCTATCACGGCATCATCGAGCACGTCATCTTCATGGTGCCGTGGCTGGCGAAGCAGATTAAGGAACGGCACCTCGCTGACGGCAACGACCGCGGCCGCATCTGGCGCATCGTTGCGGACGGACGGCCCATCGATCGCCGCGCGCCCAACCTCGCGCAAGCATCGAGCGCCGAGCTGGTGAAAACGCTCGCGCATCCGAATGGCTGGCATCGCCTCACCGCCCAGCGCCTGCTCGTGGAACGAAACGACGCCGGCGCCCGGCCTGCGCTGAGCAAAACCGCGAAGTCCGGGAACCCGCTCGCGCAGCTCCACGCGCTCTGGACGCTCGACGGTCTCGGCGCGCTCGATCTCGAGACCCGCCACGCCGCGATGGACAGCGCCGATGAACGCGTGCGCGCCGCGGCGATCCGCCTGTGCGAACGCGATCCCAGCCCAACAGCCCTCGCCGCACTGACGAAAATCACGAATGACCCGAGCCAGGCCGTTCGCCTCCAACTGGCCCTCACGCTCGGCACCTTCCGCGATGCGCAGGCGCTGGTCCCGCTCGCGGAATTGTTGGCGCACGAGGATCACCCCTTGTTTCGTACCGCCGCACTCACCGGCCTCGCGGGTCGCGAAGCGGATTTCCTCACCGCATGGCTCCGCGATCACGGAGACCAGAAAGCGGGGGCCGCGCTGATCGCTTTGCTCGCGCAATGTGTCCTCGAAGAAGCGCAGCCGGCGCGGGTAACGGCGCTGCTCGACCTGCTCGCACAAACTCCCGCCGAGCGCCCGTGGCAACGCGATGTTTTGCTCGAAGCCTTCGCCAGCGCCCGCCCCACTCAGCCCTTCGCACTGCCGCAGGGGCCACCCATCCTCGCCAGCCTCGCCACCAACTCCGACCGCCAAGTCGCCGAAAGAGCCCGTCGCGCGATGAACGCCTTCATCTGGCCGGGCGCCGACGCGGCCCGCACGCTCACGCCCGGCGCGAAACCACTCACCGCGGCGCAGCAGCAACTGGTGGAGGCCGGCCGTGAGACTTACGCGCAGATCTGCGCCGCGTGTCATCAGCCACACGGCGGAGGCAACCCTGGCGTCGCTCCACCGCTCGCCGGCAGCGATTGGATCAGCGGCCCGCCCGAGCGGCTGGCGCGAGTCGTTCTGCACGGATTGTTCGGGCCGGTCGAAGTGAATGGACAACGCTGGAATCTGCACATGCCCGGCCTCGGCGCGCTCGATACGATGAGCGACGAAAAAGTCGCCGGCGTATTGAGTTTCGTGCGCCGCGCCTGGGGCAACACGGCCGATCCCCTCGACCCAGCGCTCGTGACCACAGTGCGTCGGGAGACGTCCGGCCGCACCTTGCCATGGCGCGCGGAGGAACTCGGTTTCTTAAAAACCGCGGACACGGAATCCGACGCCATCCGGCCTGGAGCGCAAGGCGAACTCCTACTTCCCGCGAGCCTCGCCACGACGTACGGGCAGAAGCTCGCCTATCGCCCGTCGCTCGATGTGCTCGCTCCGTGGCGGGTGAAAGACGATGTCGCCGGGTGGAGCGTGGAAGTCCCCGCCGGCCGCACCTACGAGATCTTCGTCACGCTCGCCGCCGATGACGCTTCCGCCGACGATCGCTTTCGCATCGAGACGGAAGGCAGTCACACCATCGGCACCGTGCTCTCCAGCGGAGGCTACGACCGTTTTCGCGAAGTGCCCGCCGGTCGACTGACGCTCCAAGCCGGCGTGAATCGCATTCTCATGCGCCCCGAAGGTCCCTTGCGTCAGGAATTGGCAGATGTGCGCGGTCTCAGGCTGACGCCGCTCAAATAGCCGCGCTGGTTTTCGCGTGCCAACTCCGCGAGCCGCGGAAACAACTTCTGCAGCCCGAACCAAACGATAGAGTCAGCCCATCGTGCCACCTCTCCTCAACGTCATCGCCGCCGACCAAGCTCTCGACAACGGAGGCCTGCTGGATCGGTTTCTCGAGTACGTCGAGGGGCGGAAGATCCAGCTCTACCCGGCGCAGGAAGAAGCGATCCTGGAGCTGTTCGACGAGAAGAATGTGATCCTGAATACGCCGACCGGTTCAGGAAAATCCCTCGTCGCCACGGCGCTGCATTTCCAGAGCCTTGCCCGCGGTCGGCGCTCGTTTTACACGTGCCCGATCAAGGCGCTGGTGAATGAAAAGTGGCTGGCGCTGTGCCGCGAGTTTGGGCCGGAGAATGTGGGGCTCAGCACCGGCGATGCGACGGTGAATCGCGATGCGCCGATCCTGTGCTGCACGGCGGAGATCCTCGCGAACATTGCGCTCCGCGAAGGTGCGGAGGCCCGCGTGCAGGATGTGGTGATGGACGAGTTCCACTACTACGCCGATCGCGAGCGCGGTGTGGCCTGGCAGGTGCCGCTGCTCACGCTGCCGCACACGCGCTTCCTGCTGATGTCCGCGACACTCGGCGACCCGGCGTTTTTTGCGGAGGAGCTGACGAAGCTGAATGGGCGGGAAACGATCACGGTGTCGTCTCAGGATCGGCCGGTGCCGCTGGAATTTTCCTACGCGGAGACGCCACTCGCGCAGACGCTGGAAGCGCTGGTCACGGGCGGCAAAGCGCCGGTGTATGTCGTCCACTTCACGCAGGCCGATGCGGCGCAGAGCGCGCAGGACTTCATGAGCACGAACGTCTGCACGCGGGAGGAGAAGGCGGCGATCGCGCAGGCGCTGGAGGGTTTCAAATTCAGCAGTCCGTACGGGCCGGAGATCAAGAAGTGGCTGCGGCATGGGATCGGGCTGCATCACGCGGGGCTGCTCCCGAAGTATCGCGTGCTCGTGGAGCAACTCGCGCAGCGTGGCCTGCTCAAGGTGATCTGCGGCACGGACACGCTCGGCGTCGGGATCAATGTGCCGATCCGCACCGTGCTCTTTACGCAGCTTTGCAAATTCAGCGGGCAGAAGACGGGCATCCTCAGTGCGCGCGACTTCCATCAAGTCAGCGGGCGCGCTGGGCGAAAGGGCTTCGACGATGTCGGCTGGGTCGTCGCGCAGGCGCCGGCGCATGCGATCGAGAATCTGCTGCTCGAGCAAAAGCAGGCGGGCGGCGGGAAAAAGTTCGTGAAGCGGAAACCTCCGGAGCGGAACTTCGTCAACTGGGACGAGAAGACGTTCACCCGCCTGATCACCGCGCCGCCGGAGCGGCTGACCAGCCAGTTTCAAGTCACCCACGGCATGCTCCTCAATGTGCTCGGCCGCCCGACCGACGGCTGCCGCGCGGTGCGCGAACTCATCGCCCGCTCGCATGAAATGCCGAAGGCGAAGAAGGCGCTGGTTCGGCGCGCGTGGCAGCTCTTTCGCGCGCTCGTCGAGCGGGGAATCATCGAGTTCATCCCGCAGACCATCGAGGGCGCGAAGCTGCGCGTGAACGTGGCGCTGCAGGAGGATTTTTCGATGAACCAGACTCTGTCGCTTTACGTCCACGACACGCTGCCGCTCATGGATCCCGAGGCGCCGGACTACGCGCTCGTCGTGCTCACGCTTGTCGAGTCGATCCTCGAAGACCCGGACCTCATCCTGCGCAAGCAACTCGACAAAGTGAAGGGCCAGGCCATCGCGGAGATGAAGATGCAGGGCGTCGAATACAACCAGCGCATGGAGGAGTTGGAGAAGCTCGAATACCCGAAGCCGAACCGCGATTTCATCTACTCCACGTTCAACGCTTTCGCCGCCAAACATCCGTGGGTCGGCCAGGAAAACATCCGCCCAAAATCCATCGCGCGGGAGATGTTCGAGGAGTTCCGCTCGTTCGCCGATTACATCAAACTCTACGAACTCCAGCGCGCCGAGGGACTCCTGCTGCGGCATCTCTCCAGCGTTTTCAAAGTGCTCGCGCAAACCGTCCCCGACGCGGCCAAGAACGACGCGCTCCGCGAGATGGAGCTCTACCTCGCGACGATGCTGCGGCAGATCGACAGCAGCCTGCTCGAAGAGTGGGAGCGAATGCGCGATCCGGACTACGTGCCGCGCGGCGAGCAGGCCGAGGTGCGCCCGCCCGGCGCGGAGGAAGCCGCGCGCGACATCACCCGCGACGCGAAGACTTTCACCGCCGCGATCCGCAACCGTATCTTCACTTTCCTCCGCGCGTTGATCAGCGGCGACTTCGAAGCGGCGCTCGCCATTCCAAACGCCCCGCTTTCCGCCGACGACGAACCGTGGACCGCCGAACGCCTGCGCCGGTCGCTGGAGGATTACCACGTCGAACACGACTACCTGCGGCTCGATCCCGAGGCGCGCAATACGCGCCACACCTACGTCACGCCATCCGAGGACAAAAAGTCCTGGCGCGTGCAACAGATGCTCATCGATCCTGCCGAAACCAACGACTGGGTGGCCGAGTTTGCGGTCGATCTGGCGCGGTCGCGCGAGGCCGGCGAACCCTGCCTGAAGTTGGTCCGTTTCGGCAGCCTTGTTTGAGGGCGCCGCCTCTTTGCAGAAACGGCATCGCTGCGGTGGCGCCGGTAGTTTTCCGCCACAAGTCCGCCAGACCTAAGAGCAACGGGATTTTCGGGTTTCAAGGGCGTGACTTTCCCTCATTCGCGGGTCGCCGCCTCCCTCGGCGCCGCGGTTTTGATTTCGACCTTTATCGGCTGCACGCGCTCCTTTTATCGACGGAGCGCGGATCGCGACGTGTCCGCATTGGTCGCGGAGAAGACGCTGGCGCTCAATCCCGAAGGCCTGCCGGAACGCGACGGGATCGAACCCGGACCGCAGTCCCGTTTCTTCGATCCTTCGGATCCCGACCGTCCCCTGCCCCCGCCCGACGACCCGATCTCGCATGAGTTGATGAAACGCGTGGACGGCAAGCGTGGCGCGAGCGCCTGGCGCAAGCCCACGAACCCCGAGGCCGCGGGCACGGACTCGTGGCGCCATTACCTGCCCACCGCGGAGTCGGGTGAAGTCGTGCTGGATCTGAAAGGGGCCGTGCGGCTCGGCATCGACAACTCGCGCGAGTTTCAAGCCGAGCGCGAGGACCTCTACCTCTGCGCGCTCGATGTGACGTTCGAGCGTTTCCAATTTTCCCCGCAGCTCGCGCTTGGCACCGCCGGGCGTTGGGTCGGTGAGGGACAGTTCCGCACGAATGCCCCGCGTGCCTTGCAAAATGTGCCGGTGCTGACCGACGGAAGCGTGCGCTGGATGGCGGCAACCGGCGGCGAATTGCTCGCCGGATTTGCCAATTCGCTCGTCTTCAATTTCGACGGTGACTCCGTCACCCGCGCGGCCGGATCGCTGGCGAATTTCAGCATCATCCAGCCGTTGCTGCGCTTCGGCGGGCGGGCGCGGGTGCTGGAAAGTCTCACGCAAGCCGAGCGCAAGCTGCTCGCGAATGTGCGGCAGATGGAGCAGTTCCATCACGGCTACTACGTGCGCGTCGCCAGCGGGCGCAATTCGGGCGAAGGCCCCTCGCGCTCCGGGGCGGTCGGAGCCGCCGGGCTCGGTTTGATTGCGGGTTCGCCCGCGGGCCGCACCGGAGCGCCGCGCGCCGAAGGTTACCTCGGCATCCTCGAAGACCAGCAGCGCATCCGCAATCTGGAGTCGAACGTCGCGCGGCTCCGCGAGAGTCTCGACCAGCTCGATGCGGCCTTCGACGCCGGCCGCATCAGCAGCCGCTTGCAGGTCGATCAGGCGCGACAGGCGCTGTTCAACGGGCAGAGTTCGCTGCTCACTTCGCGCGCCGCTTACGAGACGAAGATCGACACCTATAAAATCGAACTCGGCCTGCCACCGAATCTCCCGCTCGTCGTCCGCGACACGCTCCTCGATCGCTTCAATACCTCCGATCCCGCGGCGGTCGCCCTGGATAAACGCCTCGCGGCCATCCAGACCGAACTGCGCAATCCCAACCTCATCCAAAATTACGACGCGCTCGGCCGGCAGTTGAAAGCGCTGCGCGCACTGGAGCAGCCGCTCAATCGCCAGCTCAAGACCGTGCAGCAGGACATCGTGCGGCTGCGTGAAAGTGTGCCGGTTCGGCAGGCGCAGTTGCGGCTGCTCGGCAAGCGGCCCGATCTCGCCGACCTCAGCATCGAGCCCAGGCGCGTCGATCCCGCCGCGCTGACCGAGCGCGTCAAACAACTCGAACAACGCATCGCCCGCGTCGGGCAGGAGCTCGAACAGGCGCTCGCCGGGCTGCGCTCCTTTAACCCGCAAGCGCCTGATCTCGACCTCGACCAGGCGCGCTCGCAGCTCAGCGAAGTCGCCAGCGCTCTCTCCGGCATGCTGCTCGCGCTTTCGCTCGATCAAACGGCGACCCGGCTCGAAACCGCGACCTTGCCTCCGATCGATCTCACCGAGGAGGAAGCGCTCGCCATCGCTCGCGAGAACCGGCCCGACCTCATGAACGCGCGCGCCCGGCTGGTCGATTCGTGGCGCTTGATCGACTACACCGCCAACCCGCTCCAGAGCTCGATCGACATCACCATGGATGGGACGATGGGCACGCTGCGCAACAACGCCTCGCGCTTCGATGGACGCACGGGCCTGCTCCGCATGGGCCTGCGTTTCGACTCGCCACTCAATCGCCTCGCCGAGCGCAATGACTACCGCGAGGCGATCATCGGCTACCAGCGCGCCCGCCGCGACTACATGCTCTTCGAAGACCGCATGACGCAGAGCCTGCGCAATACGCTGCGCATCGTGCGGCTGAGCCAGTTCAATTTTGAGCTCCGACGCTCGGCCGTGCAGATCGCCATCTCGCAGGTCGATCTCGCGCGCCTGCGGCTGGAAGAGCCGCCGCGGCCCGGGGCGGCGGCGCAGTTCGGCGCCACCACGGCGCGCGATTTGGTGTCCGCGCTCAATGATTTGCTCGAGGCGCAGAACGACTTCCTCAGCCTGCAAGTGGGCTACGACGTCCTGCGCGTGGTGCTGGATTTCGAACTCGGCACGATGCAGACCGACCGCGACGGTTTGTGGGTCGATCCGGGTGCGATCACGCAGGCAAATCTCGCCGCCAACGCGCCCAAGTGGAAAGTCGTCGTAGCGAAAAAGCCAAATACATCGCAAAGTCCACGGATTGTGCTTCCTAAAGCCGCACCCAATTTGACCTCCCGATGACCGCCGGCCCATTTACCAAATCCAACGCCCTCGCGCTGCTCGCCAAAATGGGCGAGATGCTGCGGCGCGTGAACGCGGACCCGCGCGGCCACAAACTGCTCGTTTGGGGCACGCCCGTCGTGGCGCTCGGACTGGTCCTTCTGCTCACCGGCGCGTCCCGTTCCAAGAAACACAATGCCTGGGGCGACGACCAAAAGGCGCCGCTCACTGCCGCCGCGGTTTCGGGCCCGTTTCTCCAGCAGGTCATCGAGCGCGGCGAGGTGGAAAGCTCGAGCAATGTGGAAATCCGTTGCGGCGTGCAGTCGCGCCAGTCCGCCGGGATTCCCATCATCCAGATCGTCCCCGAAGGCTCCTATGTGAAGGAGGGTGACTTCCTCGTGAAGCTCGACGACTCCACGCTCCAGACCGACGTGGTGCAGCAGCAGATCGGCTGCAACACCAGCCGCGCGCTCTCCGTCGAGGCGCAGGCCGACTACGACGCCACCAAGCTCGCGCTGCAGGAATACGAGTCGGGCACTTTCCGACAGGAAGAGGGCACGCTGCTTGGCGATGAATTCGTCGCCCGCGAAAACCTGCGCCGGGCCGAGGAATATCTGCGCTATAGCCAGAAGCTCGCCGCGCGCGGTTACGTGACCGAAGTGCAACTCGAAGCGGATCGTTTTGCGGTGGAAAAAGCGCGCAACGAGCTGAAGGCCGCCGAGACCAAACTCGAAGTCCTCCACCGCTATACGAAGCTCAAAACCTTGAACAAGCTGAAGGCCGACGTGGAGACAGCGCAGGCCCGGCTCAAGTCGCGCGAAAACAGCCACAAGCTCGATCTCGACCGGCTCAAGACCCTCGAAGACCAGCTCTCCAAGTGCATCATCACGGCGCCGACTTCGGGCCAGGTGGTCTACGCCAACCTCGCGTCGGGCGAACCCCTCATCGCCGAGGGCAAGCTCGTCCGCGAGCGCCAGGTCATCATTCGCCTGCCCGATCCGAAGCGCATGCAGGTCACGGCGCGCGTGAATGAATCGCGCATCGACCGCGTGAAAACCGGCATGCTCACCCGCATCCGGCTCGATGCTTTTCCGGAAGTGGAACTCACCGGGACCGTCCGAGAAGTCAGCGAGTATCCCCTTCCCGCCGTGTCGGTCTATAGCACGATGAAGGAATACGCCGCCGCGATCGATATCCTCGAACCGCCGCCCGGCGTCCGCTCGGGCATGACGGCGCAGGCTTCGATCGAGGTCGAAAAGATCGACCAGGCCGTGCAAGTCCCGCTGCAAGCGGTGCTGGAGCGCGACGACCGCTTCTTCTGCATCGTGGAGCACGATGGGGAATTCGTCCCGCGGGAGCTGCTGGTCGGCCACTCCAACGAGCAAGCCGTGATCATCAACGACGGTCTGCAAGCCGGGGAAAAAGTGCTGCTCGCACCGCAAACCTACGAGACCCGCGTCAACTTCGATCTGGCGGCGCCGGTGAAGTCGCCCGTCGTCGAAAATGCCGTCGCCAATGCTGGTCCTGCCGCCGTCGCCGCACCTTGATCCCGCGGAGCAGGAGGAGGTGACGTTGAAGCCGGCGATCCGGCTGCAAGGACTGCTCAAGGCTTACCAGCTCGGAAACGAAGCGGTGCCGGTGCTCAAGGGCATCGACCTCGATGTGCCCGAGGGCGATTACATCGCGATCATGGGCCCGTCGGGTTCGGGCAAAAGCACGCTGCTCAATCTGCTCGGCTGCCTCGATCACCCGACCGGCGGTCACTTCTTTCTCGGCGAAGACGACGTCGCCACGCTCGACGACGACCAACTCGCCGCCATCCGCTCCTCGCGCATCGGCTTCGTCTTCCAAGCCTACAACCTCGTGCCGCAGCTCACGGTCGAGGAGAATATCGAGGCGCCGCTCTACTACCAGGGCCACATCACGCCGGAAGATCGCGAGCGCTGCCGCGAACTCGCCGCGCTCGTCGGCCTCGGGCATCGGCTTTCCCATCGCCCGCCGGAGCTTTCCGGTGGCCAGCAGCAGCGCGCCGGCATCGCCCGCAGCCTTGCCAATAATCCCCGCTACATCCTCGCCGACGAACCGACGGGCAACCTCGATTCCGTCACCACGCACGAGATTCTCACGCTCCTCGACCGGCTGAATCGGGACGGCAAAACGATCGTGC
>JBBQYR010000047.1:0-29048 GCA_038208565.1 Chthoniobacterales bacterium | reverse complement strand
GGTTGGCTGTTCTCGATCGGACCATCGGGCCTGCGCCCGGTACGTCCGGCATAGCCGATGACATGACCGGCGAGAGCACCATTCGGATAGAATCGCTGGTAGGTCGGCAGCAGCGACAGCATCTCCGGCATGCGCTGGTTGAACGCTTCGATTTCGTCCGGCCGCAAATCCTGCGCGATGACCAGCGGGAGGACGCCGCGATTTTTGTAATGCTTGAGCAGCAGATCCTGGCTCACGGAAATCGGTCGGCCGGTGATGCTCCGCGCGAGCATGATCTTCGGCTCCGCATACTGCATCACCTGCGCGTCGGTAAAGGTCGTGGGCGTGGGGAAATTGATCGCGAGATTGTAGCTTACGCGCGTTTGCGCCAGCGGGTTCCCGTGGCGATCCACGATCTGCCCGCGCGGCGCTGGAATGTTCAGCACGTAGGCCCGTGCTTGCTTTTGCGTGTCCCAAGTCGGTGCAAAACCGGGCGCGCCCGCCGCAGGCTTTGGCGCGTCGAGCGCGGCCAGAGCCCCATCGGGGCGCGCAGGCTGGACACTCGTGCGCGCTTCCTGCGCCGGGCTCAAAGTGGCACACAGCAGCAGGCAAATCGGAGACAGCAGGCGGTTCATCAGAGCGGAAGACTAGGCCGATTGCCGCGCATGCTCAACTGCTCAGCGCACCGTGAACCGCGGGTTCTGGCCGAGAAAACGAATCGGATTCTGGAAAACGAGGCGGTCAATCGTCTCGTCGTCGTGCCCGCGGCGCCGCATCTCGATCGCCGTCTTCGGCACGGCCAGCGGATCGCTCCGGCCCCAGTCGCACGCGCTGTTCAGCCACACCCGCTGCCCGCCATAGACCTCGAACATATCGATCGCGCGCGCCGGCGTGGTCTTCGATTCGGGGTAAAGCGTGATGCCCGCCCAAAAGCCCGCATCGAGCACCATCTGGATCGTGTGTTCCTCGACGTGGTCGATGATTACGCGGTCCGGCTTGATCCGCGAATCCGCACGCAACGTATCGAGGATCAGCCGCGTGCCCTTATATTTGTCCTCCAAGTGCGGCGTGTGAACCAGGATGAGTTGGTCATGCCGCGCGGCGAGATCGATGTGCTGCTCCAGGACCTTCAGCTCGTTGCGCGTGTTTTTATTTAAGCCGATCTCGCCGATCCCGAGCACGTTCGGGCGATCAAGAAATTGCGGGATCAGCGCGATCACGGCCTCGGCCAGCTTTACGTCTTCCGACTCCTTCGGGTTGATGCAGAGCCAGGTGAAATGAGGCAGGCCAAACTTCGCCGCGCGCTTCGGCTCATAGTCGGTGAGCTGGCAAAAGTAGTCGAAAAAACCTTCCGGCCCGCTGCGGTCGTAGCCCGCCCAGAAAGCCGGCTCGCAGACCGCGCGGCAGCCCGCCGTGATCATCGCCTCGTAGTCGTCCGTGACCCGGCTGACCATGTGTCCATGTGGTTCGATGTAGCGCATGAGATCAGCCCTCGCGGTTACCCGGCCAAGCGCCGACAGCGCCTTTGCCCGACGCGCTCGCGATCGGCTCGGTCGTCGGATCGCTGAGCGACATCAGCACCGCTCTCGCCCGCACCGGTTCGCCTTTTTCGAGTTCCCGCAACGCCTTGCGGAATTCCGCCAAGCGGAAATCGGGCTCCCCTTCGGCCCGGTCCACCCGGTCGAGAAATGCCGCGATGTCGATCAGCTTCGACCGGGCATCCATGAAGTAGAGATCGAGGATTTGCTGGCGGGTCATGGGGAAAACTAAGGTCACCTTCAATCGGCGCAACCCCTGAAAGAAAACGCAGCCCCGGAGACTGAACTCCGGGGCTGCGTGTCAATTCAATGGGGAGCGGTAACCGGGATTATTCTTCCGGAGCGAAGTCCTTGTGACCCTTTTCCTTTTGTTCGCTGAGCTTTTCGAAAACTTTCTTGGCGTCGTCCGCTTTGCCGGCTTTCACCGCGGTCTCCAACTCGGCGAAGCTCTTGGCGAGATCGTTCATCTGCGCCTTGTACTTATCGAGGTAGGCGGCCTTCTCAGCAGCGGGCACGTCCTTGGTCTTCATCGGCTCGAGCTTGAGCGAAGCATCGATCGACTTCTTCGAGGCATCGATCAGGGCGAGGTTCTCGTCCTTCTTCGAGGCGTCTTCCACTTGGCGCTTCAAGGTGCGCAGGTTCTTGTTCACGACCTTCATTTCCTTGGTCAGTTGCGTGTCTTCTTCGGCGAATGAGACGCTGGCGCCGAGGGCGAAGGTGAGAGCGAGGGTCAGGAGGGATTTAAGTTTCATAGTTTTGATGAGTTTGGAATGTGTGACTGAGGTTGTGATTTCCGGCGGTGATTGCCAACTCTTAGTTCAGCAATTTCGTCGGCTCTCACTGACGCAAAGACCCGCTAACTCACTCAATCTTCGCGAAAAAAAGTTTCCCGCTCACGGCCTCGTGATCCGGACCCGTATGAATTGCCGCGGCTCCGTGACGGGCGAAAGGAGCGACGTCGCGACCACGCTCCACGTCAGCCCTTGGTCGGTGGACTGCACGGTGATGTAGCCCGCACCCGAGTTCCATGCGCCGAGGTCTGTGGAAATTTCCGGGATGCAGGTGATGTCGGTCGCGCCTTTGAGCAGGGTGTAAGAAAGCGTCAGAGCGCCGTTGAGATCGCGGTCGACGACGGGCAACCCGGAGGACGAAGCGGTCTTCGGCGGAAGCTGGAACGCATACTCCTGCAGGTTCTTGAGGCCGTCCAAGTCCGGGTCGGCCTCTGCGTCACTGATCTGCGAGTCGCTCAGTTCCGGCGTCGTGAACTCGCTGAAGCGCCAGGCATCGAACGGGCGGTCGGCGATCGTGACCGTCGCGCCCGACGCTCCACCGATCGCGTAGGCGAGATGATTCGCCAGCGTCAGCGTTACGCTTTCGGCCCCCTCGGCGTGCGCATCGGAGATCGGCGTGATCGACACCGTCGCGGAACTCGCACCGGCTGGAATCGTCACGCTCGCCGGAATCGTCGTGTAGTCTGGGCCATTCAGCGCGCTCCCACTGATCGTGAAACTCACCGTCAGCGCATCGACCGTTTCGCCCGCACGCGTAATCGTGAACACGCCCGGCACCGCGCCTTCCTCCATCGCCGAGGGCGTAGTCGCCGCGATCGTCACTGTGGGCAGCGAATTCCACGCGAGGCCGTAGTCCACGCCGGCAGTATTCGACGTCACCTCCAGCACATACCGCCCGGGCGGGAGCGTCGGGGCGTAAATGTGCTCCACGTTATCGATGTCGCTGACGCTGGCATCGACGAGTGCCCCGACGGAGAACCCGCTCGCTCCGTAGAGCTTCAGCGAAAGATTCGCGAGGGAGGAATCATTCGACCAAACGCCACCAACGCCGACGCTGCGATTCCAAGTCAGCACCGCCGAAAAACCGGACGCGGTATTCCCTGCAGCGAGGTCAAAAAAGTAGAATCGCCCGCCCGCCGTCGTCGCCTGGTATTCCCAGCCACGAGGTCGCACGCTCGCACTCGTGCTCGCAGCCTGCCGCCCCGCCATGAGCACATGGTAGCTGCGATACACATTCAACTGTCCCGCGCCGTAGGTCTCGTCCAGGGGCTGCGTCGCCGTGCGGCTCCAACTCGGAAACTGACTCTTCGTCGCACCGGCCAGCAGGATGGCTTTGAGCGCGACGGACTTTTGCGCATCGCCCAAGACCCCGACCGTACTCGCCTTTTGCAGCAGGAGGGTCGCCGCCGCACCGACGATCGGTGTCCCCCAACTGGTCTGGTCGGCAGGCGACACCAAATCCGGCTTCACGCGTCCGGTGCCATCCGCCGTCGAAGTGCCACCACTGTGGTTGCCATTCGACAGCCCCACCACGAGACCATTGTAGGAGCTGCCGAGCAACCGGGGTACCGGATTCAAGTAGCCATTGTTGAGCGCCACGACCGCCAGGAAATCATCGCGCCGAATGGCAAAATCGAAACGGCGCAACACCTCCTGATCGCGCGGACCGCCGTTATCGATTGAACCAATCCAGCTATGACTGCTCACCGCTCGACTTTCGATCCGGGGCGCAAAAACGCTTTCCAATCGGAGAAAACCCGACCCAAGCCAGCTATTCACTTCGTAGACATCAATCGTATTCACCCCGCGCGCGACCCCGCTCGAGCCGTAAAAAAACTGCCCCACCAAGGTCGCGTGCCCCGAGGGGCCGGTCGTGCCGGGGACATTCGATTTGTTGACGATCGTCTTGCCGGCGAACTCCCCGTTGTTCGTGTCTGGAAAATAATTGGGCGGCGCGGGCAGCAGCGCTTCGGGGGCCTCGACCTGACTCACGCTGACACCCGCCCCCGTCGGAAGATTCACGCCGAGTTCCGTCTGGAGCGCGTCGTAGCCCACATCCGTGAGATAATCGGCGCGCGCTACAAATGCCAAGGCGAGCCAGACCACAGCCGCAGCCATCCCGCGGAAACGCGGCAGACGAGAGAGCGGCATGCGGAACTTTGGAGTCACAAGTGGCGGGAGAACTGCGGGGTGGATACAGCGGCACCACCCGAATTCAAGTGACGATCCGTTCACAGACGGGGCGCGCTATTCCGAGCGCAACGCCGCGACCCCGCTCCCGCGCAGCGCCAGTCGCGTGGCCAGCCACGTCCAGAAAAGACACCCGAGCGTGAGGCCCACGAGGAGAAGACCGACTTCGCGCAGCGGAAAACCGCCCGCTTTTTCCGCGAGGTTCGGCCACACCCCGAGGAGCGCGCTCACCGTGCCGATGAGCAGCGCCGCGACGATCAACCAGCGGTGCTCGGCGAAGACGAGGCTCCGCAATTGTCCTGCACGGAATCCCACGGCCGCGAGCAAACCAAACTCGCGCCGCCGTTCGAGGACATTGCGCGCCACGACGATCGCCAGCCCCGCGCTCCCGAGCAGCAGCCCGAGGCCACCGAGCGCTTGAAAGATGGCGAGGTAGGTATTCTCCACGGCCTGAAATTCGCCGAGCCGGCGCGCCGTCGTGGTCAATTCCAGCCCGCGATCCGTGAGCGCCCGCGAAAGCTCCGCCTGCACCGCGGCGATCTTTGCCGGCGGGCATTCGATGAGGAAATAGCGGTAACCGCTATTGCCGGGGAAATGCTTTACGAAGCGCGGTTCGGCGATGACGACATTGCCTTGGAGCATCGAGCCCGCCACGCTGCCGACGATGCGCACCTTCACGGGCTGCCCGCGCTCGTCCTGATAGTCGAGCGTGTCACCGAGCTTCATTTTCAGCGCCCATTGGAGCGTGTTGGCATCGACGATGCCGGGCACCGCCCCATCGACCGGGGCTTCCACGCCGATCCCATCGAGCAGGTTCCATCCAAGAGATTTTGGGTCGCTTTCGTTGAGCTTGCCGGCAAACCGGAAACGCCCATCCAGTTCGCCCGGCATCACCCCCAGCAGCCGCGGCTGCAGCGCTTTGTTCAAGTTGAGGCAGCTCGCGTCATCGCCATCGCGCACCCGCAGCGGCACGACCTTCACGTCGCGCATCGTCTCGTCGCTGAGGCCGTAAGCTTCCCGGCCTTTCGCGCTGTTCAGGTCTTCGTAAATCGGCAGCGCGGATTCGCCGACAAGCGCAAACCCGCCCGTGCCGGGATCGCTCGTATCGCCTTCGGTCGGTGGCGCTTTGCGGAAGGAATCGACGGCCACGACCATGAACACACCGCTGGCCAGCACCGCGATCGTCGCGAGGCTGCGCCCGCGCCGGCGCGTGGTATTGCGTGCGCCGAGTTGTGCGATGCTCTCCAAGCCAGCCGTCGCCGCCGAAGCCAGCCGTCGCAGCCAGCTCAAGCCAAACGCCAGACCCGCAATGAGCAGCAACGCACCCGCGCCAAAAAACGCGCCCGGCCCTTTCACCAAAACGAGCAACGCCGCTGCGCCCAACAAGGACACGACCGCCACCACCACCGGGGTCGAAGCGCCCTGCGGGCCCGGCTTCGCCGTGTCCCCCGTCTCGCCCGTGAGCAACTCCCGCGCGCTGTGCCGGAGCTGCCGCCGACTCGCCAACCACATCGCGAGCAGCGCCACGAGCACGCCGGAAACCACGCCGATGAGCAGCGTGCCCGTCGGCAGCACGAACACAAATTCCACCGCACCAACCGCGCCGCGCCAGACCGTGCCGAGCGCCATCAGGACGAACTTCGTATAAAGAATCCCGCCGCACGCTCCGAGCACGCTACCCACGATTGCCAGCACCGCACCTTCCGCGAGAAAGAGCCGCCGCACTTGCTTCGGGCGCAACCCGAGAGCCAGCAGCAGCCCGACCTCGGCGTTGCGCTGCTCGAGCGAGAAGACGAAAAGCATCCCCGTGAGCACCGCCGCGGCGATGATGAGGAAGAACGAAAAGCTCACGAACAACTCGCCGAAATCCACCGGCGCATTCGTCGCCGCCAGCGCCTGCTCGCGCAGCGGGATGAATTGGAATCCGAGCATCTCCGGCGTCACGGAACCGCGCAGCGCGGTCTCGATCGCCGCCTTGTCCGCGCCCGCCGGCCAGCGCACGGACGTCACGTTCCCCCAGCGGTTGCCCCACATTTCCTGGCCGATCTTGAGGTTCACGAAAGCCTTCGGCGTGCCGCGAAACTTTTCCCAATACGCCTGATCCTTGTCGCGCATCTTCGTCGAGTCGAAGTCGAAGCCGGGCTTCCAGTCGCGACAGTTCGCCTTGTCGGCGAGGCCAGGAAAATCAGGCATCCACGAGGTATTGAGCTGCGGCTCGTCCATCGGCAGCACCGCGAGCACGGTGAATTTTCGCTCCTTCTCATCCAACCGCCGCCGCTCGCCCATCACGTAGTATTTGATCGTCACCTCGCCGCCGACCGCAACCCCGAGATCCTCCGCGAGCCACTGCGAAATCACGATCTCGCTATCGGTCAGCTCCGCCGGCAGAAATCCCGACGACGCCGTATCGACCGCTGTGACCATCGAGTAAGGCGTGGCCTTTTCTCCGGCGCGGAGTTCGTTGACGAAATAGGTCAGCGCTTCGAGTCGGCGGCCGTCCGCCGCAGGCGGCGCGGCGCTCACGACTGGCGGATCCAGGAAGACCCGTGGCGTGCGCAGCTCGACGCCGCCGGTCGGCACGTCGCGGAGTTCCAAGCCAGCGTCCGAGAGCTGCAGGCTCGTCGCCACGCGCTCGCGCATCTCTTGCGCGTAACCTTCGTCACTGATGCGTCCGTATGCGCTCACAAAACGCTCCGCGAACCAATCGGGCAACTTGAACATCACCGATCCGATCCCGACCGAAGAACCGCCGAAATATTGAATCACGTTCGGCTGCCGGAGGAGCAGCAAGTTCGCCCGCCCGGCTTGGCCGACGCGGTCCTGGAGCATCTGGAGCGGCAGAAACGCACTGAACGGCGGCACCTGCCCGGCCTGCAAACTGAACCGTCCAAACTCCGCATCGGTGAGAATTTTCGCCAGCTTCACGCGGATCGAAACGATCTCGTTTTCCTCGCCGGAGAGCGGCGCATCGCGCGAAAACAATCCGGGCTTCTCCACGCGCACGATCAGCGTCTCGCCCACTTTCACGCCGAGTTGCGCCGCGGCGCGTTCGTTCAGCGCGAGACCGTCTGCGGGCAATTCCCCGCCGCTCTCGGGCGCCAGCTCCCAAAAATACGAGCCCACGCCGACTACCTGCGCCTGATTGATCCGGCTCGCCCCATCCGCCCGTGCCACACTTCCGCGCAGCAGCATGACCGCCGCTGTGCGTGGCGTGCCTTCCTCGGCCAGCGCCGCGCGGAAAAAGCGGTCGCCACCCGTCATCGCGACCTCGATCTGGCCCACGCGCGCCAGCGCCTGCTCGCGCAGTGTGGCCTTCACTGAATCGCCGACGAGCAGCGCGCCCGTGAGCACCATCGCTCCTAGGGCGGCACCGAGGATTACGCCGAGATGCGTGCGCCAGTAGTGGCGCGCGCTGGCCAGCACCAGCGTCCGTGCGTTCATGATTTCTCCAGGAGCTTTCCGTCCACGAGTTCCAGCACGCGGCCCATGCGCTGCGCGAGTTCGGGCGCGTGCGTGACCATGATGAGCGTGACGTCCTGCGCGCGGTTGATTTCGACGAGCAGATCGACCAGCCGCGCGGCATTCACGCGATCGAGCGCGCCGGTGGGCTCGTCGGCGAGCAGGAGTTTCGGCTGGTTGATGAGCGCACGCGCCACCGCCACGCGCTGGCGCTCACCGCCCGAGAGCTCGCCTGGCCGATGATGCAGCCGATGCTTCAAGCCCACGGAATCGAGCAGCTTCTCCGCACGCGCGCGCAATTCGTTGCGATCGGCACCCCGCGTAGCCAGCGTGGGCACGAGCACGTTCTCGAGGATCGTGCATTGCGGCAGCAGATGGTGGAGCTGGAAGATGAAGCCGACCGTGGTGTTGCGGTACGCGGCGAGTTCGTCGTCGCGCAATTTTTCCACGTCCTGCCCATCGACGATCACCTCGCCGCTGTCCGCCTTGTCGAGCGCGCCGACGACATTGAGCACGGTGCTTTTCCCCGAGCCCGAAGGCCCGACGATGCTGAGCGTACCGCCGGCTTCGAGCGTGAGATCTACGCCGCGCAGGACATCCACGGCGTCACCGCCATCGGGTGCGCGGTAGGTTTTCGTCAGGTTGCGGATTTCGAGGAGCATGGTGGGAAAACTAATCGCGCTTCTGCCACCGTCGCGCCTTCATTTCAAAGCGCGGCAGAGTGTGGGGAGCGACTTGGGTGACTGGGATACGAAGCGAAAACGCGGCGGTCAGGGCGCGCTCCAGTTGACTGACGGCGGCGGCATCGGCGCTCTCGATTTGCACCTCCACTTCCGTGAGCACGCCGCGCCGGCTGATCTCGACGCGGTATTCCTCGATCGCCGGCACGAGGCGCACAACGGCGTCGAAGGCCGCGGGGTATAGGTTCACGCCACGCACGACGACCATGTCGTCGGCGCGGCCGATGATTCCACCAGCCAACGCAAAGCCCGGCACCTCGGGCGCGCGTCGCACGAGATCCCCGGTGCGATAGCGGAGCAGCGGACAGGCTGTGCGCCCGAGCGTGGTGAGGACGAGTTCGCCGACCTGCCCGGCGGGCACCGCCACACCGGATTCCGGTTCGACGATTTCCGCGAAGTAGGAGTCCTCTAGAATGTGCAGCACGTCGGGTTCGCCGGAGTTTTGAAACGCTACCGGCCCGACCTCCGTCATCCCATAGTGGTCGAGCACTTCGGCTCCGTGCCAGGCGTCGCTAATCCGCTGCCGCACTTCGGGCACGCTCCCGCCGGTCTCTCCCGCGACGATGATCTTCCGCACCGACGCCTCGCGGAGAGCGATGCCGTCCTTCACCGCCGCCTCCGCGAGATGCAGCGCATAGGTCGGCGTGCAGCAGAGCGCGGTCGCGCGATGCTGGATCAGCGCCCGCGCGCGGGCCGCGCTGCCGAGACCGCCACCGGGAATGCCGAGATACCCAGCCTTGGCCGCGGCGTCGAAGGCCGTCCAAAATCCGAGAAACGGCCCGAAGGAAAACGCGAAGTAGATGCGCTCGCCGGGCGCCAATCCCGCGGCTCGGTAGATCGCCGCCCAGTTTTCCAACATCCACTCCCAGCTCTCGGCGGTGTCGAGGATCACGAGCGGCCGCGCCGTCGTCCCGCTCGTCTGGCAGAAGCGCGTGTAGCGCTCGGGCGAATAGGTGTGGTTCGAGCCGTAGGGCGCGTGCGCCGCCTGATCGACGACGAGATCCTGCTTGTGCGTGAAACTCACGCGCGCCGTGAAATCCTCCAGCGACACGAGATCGTCCGCGCGCAAGCCATCAGCCGCGAGGCGCCGCGTGTAGAAGCGATTGCCGGGAACGAGTTCCGCGAGCAGCGCGCGCAGTTGCTCAAGCTGGCTCATGCGGGAAAAGCCACGCGGAAGAAACGACGGGAGCGACTAGGCCTTGTGCTCGACCGGGGCCGGGTGCTTGGCCGGGGCGCCCTGATTCGACGGCGCAAATTTTGCCACGAGGAATGCCCCGCCGGCCGCGAGCACGATGCCGAGGATGAACGGCAACGGCAGCGACTTGAAGCCACCCTCGGGCGGATGCACGAGCATCGCGACGATCGCATTCACGATCGGCGCACCGCCGAAGACGATCGGCATGACCGCCGAAGCCGCCCCAGGGCCAAAGCCGCCGCCACCCTTGATCGCCGGAGCCGCCGCCGCGCCGAGCGCGAGCACGAGGGTGAACGCGCCAAGCGCACCCGCCACACCCGCGATGAAACTCCAGGTGATGCCGCCACTGCCGAAACTGAAATTCGAGCCGCGCAGCTTCAGCACGATGAGGGGGCCGACAACCGCGACGACGAAATAAGCGATACCGACCCAGAGGAAGGCTTTGAGACCGGCGTTCGGTAATTCGGGACCAGCGGGCATGCCGCTGCGACCAATATGGAGCAGGACGCCATAGACGCCCCAGGAAAGTACGGTGAGGTATGCGAAGAGAATCCAGTTCATGGAGATGGGTTTGGTGGTTGGGTTGGACATTGCGGTTGGGTGGATGAGTTCAGGGAGAAACCAACGCGGATGGAGCCACCGTGATCTGCGCGCGGATCGCCTCGGGAATCGGCACGGGCGCAAGCTTGCCGGTCGTCTTGTCCACGGTGGCGCAGACCGCCGCGACCTGTCCGCGCGCGACCTCGGTGCCGTCGGCGGGTTTGCGAAAAATGAACTGGTAGCGAATCGAGCGCGAGCGCACCTCGGCGACGATGAGGTGAATCTCGACCTCCTCCTCAAAGCGCAGCGGCGCGCGGTAGTCGCAGCTCGCACTCACGCGTGGCCAGCCGATCGTCGTGCCGTTTTCATGCCCATGAATGGTGAAGCCGAGCGAACGGAAAAACGCGTGCTCCGCGGACTCCATCATCCGGAAGAAATTCGAGAAATGCACGATGCCCGCCATGTCGGTTTCCGCAAATTCCACGCGGCGGGTAAGCTTGAATTCGGAGGGCATCGGTCGCGCGACGTTAGTGACCGGACGGCGGCGCGTCGATCATTTCGCGCGTCGTCGCCACGAGGCGCTCGGCCAGCCGGGTGATGGTGTATTCGCGCTCCACGGCGGCGCGGCCTTGGGCGCCCAGCGCCCGGGCTTCCTCCGGCGCAGCGAGCAGGGATTCGAGTGCATCCGCGAGCCGCTCCGCGTTCTCGGTTTCGTTCGCGCCGGGCTCGAAAAGACGCCCGCCGCCGCTCGCTTCCACGATCTCCGGAAACGCCGCGGTCCGCGGCAACACCACCGGCACACCCGCCGCGAGCGCCTCGACGACATACATCCCAAACGCCTCGCCATACAGCGCCGGCACCGAGAAAACAGTGAGGCTTTCGAGAAATGCGATCTTCTCCTCTTTGCTCACATTCGGCTGCCACGCCACATCCCGGTCAACGCCCTCCGCTGCGAGCCGGGACTTGAGAGTCTCGACATAGCGGGCGTCGCCCTCGGTCATCGAGCCGGCACAGTGCAGCCGCGTCTGGGGAAAACGGCCGCGCTTTTTCAGCACGATAAACGCCTCGACGAGCAGCCCGATCCCCTTGGCCGGAATGAAGCGCGCAAGGTAGCCGATGACTGGTCCACGCTCCGCAGCGATGCCGGGCGGCGGGCTGCCATAGCCAGCGAGCGAGATGCCGTTGGGCACGACCTGCATTTGCTTCCGGCGATCGTCCGCGCTCCAGGCAATCCGATCGGCCATCAGTTCCGCAAAGTAACGACTCGGTGCGACCCAGCGATCCGCGTCGTGCATACGCTCGCCGAGCAGCTTCCACACACGCTCACTCCACGGCGCGCCGAGACCGTCGATGAAGGCGTCCTCGCCTTGCAGAAAGCCGAGGACCGGCACCCGCAGCTCCGCTTTCAGCCGCCGCGTGAGACCCGCCTGCAAGGCGGTGGAAAGCCAGATTACATCGGGCTTCGCATGCTCGCGCAGCCACGAGATCAGCTCCTCGATTTCGCCCGCCTGATTCCCCTGCTCGCCGCGCAACATCGAGAGTGTCATCTCGGCAACGTCCGGCCCGCCAGTCTTCGCCGCGGCTTTGCCCGCGAGCAGCTTCAAAAGCACGCGCTGTGAGAGCAGCCGATCGAGCCAGCGCGGCATGTGGCGCAACCACGGGAATTTTTCCCGCAGATACGTGCTCACGCCGCCGAAGAAAATCGGCGTCTCCGGGCTGGCCGCGTCTTCGTCGAGCGTGAGCGGCAGATACATCGGGAGCATCAGCGCATTGTACCCCTGCCGGTGCAGTTCCTTGGCGAGCGCGTTGTCGCGCATGCACACGCCGCAGTGGTAGCTGCCGGTGCCGGGCGTCAGCAGGACGATGTTCATTTCACCCGCAGGTCGTAGCAGATGAGTCGAGGTTTGGTGCGGCCCGCGCCCGGTTGGTTCTGGCAGATGAAAAGGCGGCCATCGCTCAAAGCAGGCATCGTCCAGCTCTCGGGCGCGTGAAAGAGCTTCGCCACCGTCAGAATTTTCGCGCCCTGCCGCGTGAGATCGAGCCAGGCGAGGTCGCCGTTTTCGCCGAGACAAAGGAAAGCACCGTCGACCCGCAGCAAGGATCCACGCTGGAACTTGCCGCCGAGATCATCGCGCCACAGCTCCCGCCCCGAGGCGACTTCGTAGCACGCCAGTTCGGCGTTTTGCTGATGCTGCCCGGCAAAGCCAAAAAGGCAGCCATCGTGCGGCACCGCGGCCATGAGGTAGGTATCAAATTTCGGTGCGCGCCAGGCGATCTTCGCGGAAAAATCCGGAGCGATTTCCACACACAGTCCACCCGCGGTGTAAGCCTCACCGACGAAGACGCGATCGCCCGAAACCACCGGCGCCGAAATGCTCACGCTCGCGAACATCCGCGCACGATGCGGCGTTGCGCTGAGCACCTTGCCGTCGGCCGCATCGATCACGAGCAAGCCGCCGGTCGGCGATTCGTCCATGCCGCCCTGAAAGGCGAGCACGCAATCGCGGCCGTGGAATTTTGCGGCGATCGGTGAGGAATAGCTCGAGCCCCACGCGTGTTTTGCCGCCCAGAGTTCTTTGCCCGTCGTTCTGTCGAGGGCCACGACGGATTTTTGATCTTCGGTCCCGAGCGGGACGATCAACTTTTCACCGAGCACGAGCGGCGTGCCGCCTTGGCCAAAGAACGTCGGGAGCAGGCGATAGTCCTTCGCCAGTTCGCGCTTCCACTTCACTGCGCCGGTCGCGAGATCGAGCGCCTGAAGCGTGCCGGTGATGCCGAAGGTGAAGACGACATCTCCATCGATCACCGGGCTCGTGCGCGGTCCGGGACCGGCGCCGTGTTGCGCGGTGTAGTCCACAGGATAACTCACACGCCACTGCCGCTGCCCCGTCGCGGCGTCGAGCGCATCGACCACTTCATTTCCATCGAGCGCGTGGAAGATCACGACGCGTCCACCGGCGATCACTGGCCCGGTATGCCCCGCACCTTTTTCATACTCCCAGAGCCGTGGCGGGCCGTCCTTGGGCCACGTCTTGAGCAGCTTCGTTTCAGCGGAGGCGCTGTCGTTGTTCGGGCCGAGGAAGCGCGGCCAGTCCGCGGCATTCGCGCTCAGTGCCAGGCACCACGACGCGATGTGCGGAAGCAGCCAGCGCCCAGACATCACGCAGCGACGGACGAGGGCACGCGCCCGTGCGGGAGTGGTTCGGGCAGTTCGGCGAGCTCGCGCATCGCTGCGTGCAACTCGGTGAAATCGAGATTGAAGAGGTCACCGATCAGCGAGTCGGTCAGGCGTCCGCGCTGCTCGGGGTGGGCCTTGATCATTTTGCCGAAGGAAAAATTCTCATCGTAGAAAGCGTAGACCAGCTTCCGCATATTCTCGATGCCGCGGCAGAGCTCCTCGCCGTATCCCGCGAATTGCTCGGCACTCGTATCGCCCGCCGTGAGCGCCGCATCGACCGCATCCGCAGCCATCTCGCCGCTCTTTAACGCGAGGAAAACCCCACTGGAGAAAACCGGATCGAGGAAAGCAAAGGCGTCTCCCGCAAGCAGCAGACCATCTGCGGCGCAATATTTTGAGCGGTAGGAGAACTCACTCGTCACCCAATACTCGCCGAACTGCTGGCCGATGCTGAGGTGATCCTTGATCCAGGCGTTGCGCCCGATCTCGCGGCACATGATCTCCGCGGGGTCCTTCGATTCGGAGAAGAGGTATTCTTTATCCGCGACAATTCCGACACTGACCACGTCGTCCTTGAGCGGGATGTACCAAAACCAGCCACGCCCTTCGACGTAAGCAACGGTCGTATTGCCCGCGTCGATGCCGGGATCGCGCTTGGCGCCGCGGAAGTAAGTCCAGATCGAAAGTTTGTTGAGCTGCGGATCCTTCACGCGCCAGCCGTCGCGGGCGGTGGCGACCTGCTCACGCCCGGAGCAATCGATGGTAATCGGAGCGAAAAATTCCCGCTCTTCGCCCTCCGGCCCGACCGCCGAAACGCCGATTACGCAGCCGCTGTCGTCCTTGATCGTACGGCGCACAGGCGAGAGTTCGCGGATCTCCGCGCCTTTGCGGCGCGCATTATCGACCATCATCTGGTCAAACTCCAAGCGCTCGACCTGCCACGTCACCGCACTGGGATGATCGTAGTGCTGGAAGAAATAAAAGGGCTGCGACTGGCGCCCATCCGGGGTGACAAACTGCACGCTGTATTTTTTGGTATAAGCAATGCGGTCCATCTCCTCGACCAGACCGAGGCGGTTCAGCGTGAACCAGCAATACGGCATCAGCGATTCGCCGACGTGGTAGCGCGGAAATTTTTCCTTCTCCAGGACGAGCACGCGGCGCCCCTTTTCCGCGAGCAACGCCGCTGCGGTGGAGCCGGCCGGACCGGCGCCGATGATGATCACGTCATACTGGTTGGGGACATTCATACGCCTGCATACGACTGCGCGTTTTCCGCCGGACGCACTACTTCCACGATCCGCGCCAGCGTCCGCCCATCTTCTCCGAGCAAAACATTACAGCGGCCAAAGAACTGCCGCGCGTCCGGCAAACCGAAAACTTCCTGCATCACGGTATCGGGCCCCAGTTTAATGAAGCCCTTGGGTTCACTCCGATAGCGGACTCCGAAGCGGTTCAGCAAACCACCGAGCGGCAGGTGCTGCTCCAGAATCAGACGGCGCAGTTCGCCGTCAAACGCACCCAGATCGATCTCGATCGCGCCGTATTCCACAGGCAATCCCGTTCCCTCGATACGGAGCACGACTTCGCGCCGATAAACCTCGGAAGTGTGCTCACGATGCAGCACCTCGATGACAATCGATCCGCCAAAAAAGCCTTCCAGCCGCGAAGTCATGTCACCGTGATGCACCAGCAATCCACGATACGGCTCGGGCATCTCCTCTCCCTCCACCGCTTCGCAGGAAGGCAGCGGGTGCCCACCATTCTGGCAGAATAGCGTGAGCGGATAGAGCAGATCGCTGGCGTCGGCGACGGTCATACGTAACGCGGCCCGCGGTGCTGCGGCAGGAAGAAGGCGTGGAGCAGCGTGTCCACTTTCAGCAAGGCCTCGCGCGTCAGCACGATCCATTCGCCTTGCGAGTCGATCAGCTTGCGCGTGCGCAGATCATCGAACTGCTGGCTGAATCGCTCGGCGACGTTCACCCCGAATTTTTCGCGGAAATACTGCACACTCACTCGCCCGAGTTTCATCTGCAGGATGAACTCGCGGATCATGCGCTCCTCTTCGGTCGTCGTCATCGCGCGGGAGACCGGTAGTTCGCCGCGCTGGATCGCTTCGAGGTATTGCGTGAACTCGGTGATGTTTTGGAAGTGCGTGCCGGCGATGTGCGAGAACGAGGCCACTCCGAGCCCGATCAAATCCGCGCCACTCCATAACGCATCGCGGTAGACGAACTTGGTCTTTTCCGGATCGCGGACTGCGGTGTAGCCGCTGGTCACGGTGTAGCCGGCCTTCTCCATTTCAGCGAAGGCGTAATCCACCCAACCGCGCTTGGTGTGCCAGTTGGCGACGGGCGCGGTGAGTTTGCCCTCGGCCTTCATCTCCTTGTAGATGCCCGTGTTGTAGGGCACTTCCATTTGGTAAATCGTCACGCTGTCCGGCAGCAACTCGATGGTCTTGCGCACGTTCTCGCGCCAGTTTTCATCGGTCTCCTCGACCATGCCGGAGATGAGGTCGATATTGATCTGCGGGAAGCCGATCGAGCGCGCGGAGTTGTAGGCGCGGTAGATTTCGTCGGTCCGGTGGGCGCGCCCGTTGATCTCGAGGATGTGTGCGTCGAAATTTTCCACGCCGAGTGAAAGGCGCGTCACCCCGATCTCGCGAAGCGCCGCGAGCTTCTGCTCGGTCAGGGTCCCCGGTTCCGCTTCAAAAGCGACTTCCTCCGCTTCGTCCCACGGCAGCAGCGCCTTCATGCGATCCGTCAGAGACTTGAGTTGCGACACCGAGAGATAGCTCGGCGTGCCGCCGCCGAAATAGACGAACTTCGGCTTCCGCCCGCGGATCAGCGGCGACTTCGCGTAGAGCTCGAATTCCGCGATGCCCGCGTCGAGGTAGCGCTTGATCTCGTCGGCGTTCTTGTCGGTGTAGACGCGGAAGTAGCAGAAGTGGCAGCGCTTCCGGCAGAACGGCACGTGGAAGTAAACGCCCAGCGGCACGCCAGCCTTTTGCGGTCGATCGAGCAAGCCGCGCACATTCTTCGCCGTCTCGGCGTCCCAGTAGGAAAACGGCGGATAGTTGGCGACGAAGTAGTTTCCCACTTCGGTTTCGTTGTGCTCCTTTTCGCGGTCGAGGATCTCGATGACTTCGTGGCTCATGGTTTTGCAGTGGGTTGACCGAACGCGTAAAGATTGCCGTCTTCCGAGCCGACGATGACGAGGCCGTTCGCCGCCGCAGGCGAGGCCGTGATGGCGCCGCCGATCTCATAAGCCCAGCGCTCCTTGCCGTCGGCGAGGCCCAGGCAGTAGAGCCGGCCGTCTTCCGAGCCGACCACGATCGCGTCGCCGCAGATGACAGGCGAGCTATCCACCTGCCCGCGTGATTGAAATGTCCACACGCCCTGGCCAGTGGCGCGGTCGATCGCGTGCAGGCGTTTGTCGCGTCCACCGATGATCACGCGATCCGCGGTCAGCGCCGCAGAGGAGTAGTAGGGGAAATTGCGATCGCGATATTTCCAGCCCACGCCGCCCTTCTTCGGATCGAAGCTGATCACGATGTTGCCGTAGTTGCCGACGTAACCGATCCCGTCGATCACTGCGACCGACGAGGCGATGTAAGCTTCAGACTCGATCTGCCGCAGTTCTTTGCCATCGGCGAGCTGGAGGACATGGATGAAACTGTCGCAGCCGCCGAAGACGATCTCGCCGCTCGGGAGCAGCGCCGGCGTGCCGTTGATGTAGTTGTCCGTGGAGTGTGTCCACACGGCTTTGCCCGTCGCCGCATCCACGCAGTGCAAGCTGGAGTCGTAGCTGCCGACGAGCAGCCATGTGCCTTCGCCATTCGGGTTCTTCGCGAAGTTCGCGCCCCCGAGGATTTTGTCGCCGGTCTCATACTTCCACTTCAGCTTCCCGGTCGCTGCTTCGAGCGCATAAAAATTCGCGTCGCTGGAGCCGATGAAGACCGTGTCGTTCAGCACAAGCGGGGTCGCCTCGATGCTCGCCTCGGTCTTGAACTTCCACACTTCCTTGCCCGTCGCGAAATCGACCGCATGGACAACGCCGGAGTCGTCGCCGAAAAAAACGCGACCGCCGGCAATCGCCGCCGCGGCCTTGATCGGTTTCCCAGCAGCATAGGTCCAGGCGAGATCCGGCTTCGTGGGCGCCGGCATCTGCGCGACACCCTGCAACTGCGGCCCGCCGCGGTGCATCGGCCAGTCGGCGGCGTGAACGGAAAGCGCGAACGAAAACAATGCGAGCATCCACTTCATCCCAAGACCTCCCCGTAAAGTTCCTCAAAGTCATCCGCCGTGATCGCCCGGGGATTGAACGTCGCAGTCCACTGCTGCGCCGCCTCTTTCGCGAGCACCGGGAACTGCGCCGCATCGATCGCGTATTTGGAAAGACCTTCGCGCAGCTTGGCGACGTCGAGCAGCATCTCCAGTTCGGCAATGAACTCCTCGATCGGTCCGAGTTCCGCGGCGGCGGACAGCTCGAGGTAGCGTTCGTGCGCCAGCAGATCGCGCGAATTGAAAGCAACGATCGCCGGCAACATCAGGCCCACGGCCTGCCCATGCACGACCCCAAAATGCGCCGTGAGCGGATTCGCTGCCGAGTGTGCCGCGCCGAGCATACTATTCTCGATCGCCGTGCCGGCAAAGGCCGCGCCGAGTTGCATCAGACCGCGAGCTTCCAGATCCTGCGGATCGCGCAGCACGCGCTCGAAACCTTCGTAGCAAAGCCGGAACGCCTCGCGCGAATAGATCGCCGAGATCGGCGTGCGCTTTTTCGTCACCGCCGACTCGATGGCGTGCGCGATGGCGTCGATGCCGGTGACCGCCGTGACGCGCGCCGGCTGCGAAACCGTGAGCATCGGATCGAGAATTGCGACTTTCGCCGCTGCCTTCGAATCGCCGCAGGCCATTTTCTGGTGCGTTTGTTCGTCGGAGATCAGCGCAAAAGACTGGCACTCGCTGCCGGTGCCCGCAGTCGTCGGGATCGCGATCAGCGGCAGCATCGGTCGCGTCGCTTTGCCCACGCCCCAGTAGTCCTTCATCTGGCCACCGTTGGTCAGGATGAAGTTGCAGCCCTTCGCCGTGTCCATGCTGCTCCCGCCGCCGAGGCCGATGATCAGGTCGATGCCAGCCGTCCGGGCGATTTCGACACAGCGATCGACATCCCCCGTCGTCGGATTCTCGCGCACTTCATCGTAGATCGTGACTCGCAGTCCGGCGGCTTCGAGAAAACCAGCCGCTCGCGCCGGATGACCCGCAGCCGCGATTCCTTTGTCAGTCACGAGCAAGGCATGTTTGCCGCCGAGATCGCGCGCGAGCGCACCCACCTGCTCCAGCGTCTCGCGACCGAAGACGAGCCGGGTGCGAGGCTGGAAATCGAACGCCGCAAGGGCGGCCGAAATGCTGTCGCTGGAGGAGTGGAGAGCTGGGTGCATCAGGAAAAGACTCTTGGATCGGACTTCACGTTCAACCCGTCGTGGCCGGGCGCAACTCGCGGCGCAGAATAAAATCGTCCATCACGAACCCGCCGCCGATCTCGAAGACGGAGGCGCGCTCGACGATGTAGCCCGCGCGTTCATAGACGCGGCGGGCGCGTTCGTTGCGCTTGTTGACCTGCAGCCAAATGGACCGCGCGCCGCGCGAAGCCGCGAGCGTTTCGATATGCCGCAGTAACTCCGCGCCGATCCCGCGCCCTTGCTGCTCCGGCAGAACGTAGAGCTTGTTCAGCTTCGCCTCGTCGCCTTCCAGCGTGAGCGAAAGAAAGGCCACCGGCGCCTCGGCGAGCTCCGCGATTTCCCACACGACACCGTCGCGCAACTCCTGCGCGATCTGCTCCGCCGAATACATCCAGCCGAGCATGAAATCCATCTGCTCAGGCGAAATGATGCCGGCGTAGGACGCGCGCCACGTCTGCTCAGCGAGTTCGCGCAGCAGCGGGATGTCCGCTGCGGCAGCGGCGCGAATGGTCACAGAAACGGGTGCAGGTGCGAGGGCGGACATGGCGGTCAGTCGATGAAGTCCGGCGCAGGATTGGGGGCGATCCGCTTCATCGCTCGCGGGCGGTTACCAGGCGCGCTCGATCGAGCGGCGTTGGTAGAGGAATTCGAACATGTTGCCTTCGTGCGGCTGATCCCACGAAATCTTCATCGTGGAAACCGGGCCGATATTCAGCCGGTCGATTTCGCCGAAGGCTTCGAGATCGGCGATGAAAGCGAGATCCTTGGTGATGGCGGAGCACGCGAGCGTATAACCGATTTTAGAAAGCATCTCGGATTGCGGGCAGGTCACGACACTCGCGTAGGGGCAGAGGAATTCCTTGTTGGCGAGCGGATGGTCGAAGCTGTCGCAACGGACGATCGTCGAGCGCAGGAAGGTGCCGCCTTCGTGGATAACCTTGCGCGGACCGCCGCGATATTTGGCGGTCACGTCTTCGGCGCCGGGCGTTTTGAGTCCTTCATCGATATTCCCATCGATGAAGTCCGCCATCTTCGGATTGGCGAAGCCACTGAGCTTCGCCTCGGGATCGTCGTTCGCCGCTGGCGCGTTCGGCCCGAGCTTCTGCGCGAGCGCGTCGGCAATTTCCGCCCCGTACTTCGGCACGACGACAGCGCTGGCGTTGATGCACGAGCGCCCGCCGTTGTCGCTGATCGCGCCGGCGATCACGTCGATGTAGTCACGCCAGTTTTCGATCTGGTCATCGCCGATCAAAAACTTGCTCCAGCCCGGACCGTGAAGCTGGATGGCGGGATTGTTGGCGTACTGCGCCATGGTGTTTTTGTCGCCGAAGATCAGCGCGCGGCCACAGCTCTTAAGGATCTCGCCCGCGCCTTCGTGGTCGGTCGGGTAAAAGCCAAACGCTTCGCTCGGCACCCCCGCAGCGATGAACGCTTGGATTAAACGGAACGGCGTCCACGGCTCTTCGCGGCCCGGCTTGATGACCACGGGCGTCTTCAATGCGATGGCCGGGAGCCAGAGCGAATTCACCGCTGGCGAGTTGCTCGGCATGACGAGCCCGAGCGCCTGGCAGGTCGGAAAAAACGAGAGCTTCGTGCCGAACTGCTCGCCGAATCCCTTGTCGAGAATCGTGAAGTCGAGTCCGCGAGACAGCCCGTTCAGCACTTCGTCGAGGTGCGTCAGCGCATAGTGAATCTTCGCCATGTTGCGGCGCACCATGACGTGCGGCAGACCGCTCGTGGCGCTGAGCGTGGCGACGTATTCGTCGGCCGATTGGGTGTGGCCTTTGTCGCCGAGCGGCAGCGTGCCGTTGAGGAAAAACTCGCCCGCTTTCGCCGACATCTCGATGAGTTCGGCGACGGTGAATTTCTTCAGCGCCGCGCGGGCTTCGCCGAGTTTGCGGAAGTCCTTGCGGAGAATGCCGGCATTGATCGTCGAAACGACCGCCTTCACATCGCCGGTGCGGTGATCTTTGATCTCAAGCTTGTCGAGACTCTCGTAGCTGCGTCCGAGGCGGAGGACGGGAAGGTGCGGGACGTTCATGTTTTAGTAAACGCCCTCCACGATCGTCTTCTCCATCGCGCCGAACGGCCGCACTTCGGCGACGCCATCCCACGCGTACGGGGCCCGAGGTTTGCGACGGAGCGCTTCGTCGCGTTCGAGGAAGCGCGGCATGAAAAACTCCTTGGTCAGCGTCGTCAGCTCGACGCGGCCCCAGGTGTCGTAGTCCACGGTCTTCGCGGTGTCTTTCGGATCGACGACGCGCAGCACGGCGCGCGGCTGCGGCGCGTAGTAGGTGATCGAGAAATCGTCCTCCGGCAGGAGCGGGACGCTGGCGGCGAGGCCCATGAGCGTGTTGCCGTAGGTCGGGTAAAAACCGATGCGGCCTTCGAGCACTTCCTCGACTAGGAACCGCACGTATTGCGGGAGCATCGTGGTGCCGCCGCAGAAGACCCCGCGAATGCCGGCGTCGTAGATGTCGATCTTTTCGGCGAGCGCTTCGAGGAGCTTCGGCGTGGTGAAAAGACCGCTCACTTTGCGGTGCTTGAGGATGGTCGTCGCCTGATCGACGACGTGCGACATGTATTGCTTGGCGACCTCGAATTGTTTGTTCGAGATGAGCTTCTTCACGAAGCGCGGATCGAGATCGATGAAGTAACAGCTCGAACCACGGACGTGGGCCAAATGTTCAATGGCCAGACGAAGTCTCCGCGGGCCGGTCGGGCCCATCATCAGCCAGGCTTCGCCGCGCGGGAAATGTTCGTCGGCGATTTTGTCGCTGAATTCGGAGTAGTCCGTTTTGTAGTCCGTCCACCCGATGCGCTGCTTCGGCATGCCGGTCGTGCCGCCGGTTTCGAAGATATTGTAAGGCTGCCCCTTGAAGGCCGCCGGCACCCAGACTTCCGGTTGCAAGTCGCGCAGCCATTCATCCTCGAAATGCGGGAACTTCACCACGTCGGCGAAGCTCTTGATCTCGGTGCGCGGATCGAAGTTTTTCTTCGCCCAATCGAGCCAGAATGGGCTGCCGGTCTCCGGCGAAAAATGCCAGGTAATGATTTCCTGGAGATGCGTTTCGAGTTGGGCCTGGGCCTGGTCGGGAGTGAGTTGAATCATGGTCGGAAGGGCGGATGTCTGGTTCTAACTCTTACTCGTCCTCTTACGCTTACTCCAACGCGCCCCTCTTCAGAACGAGAGTAAGAGTAAGATCAGGAGTAGGAGTAAGGGTGGATGCTAATCGTGAGGTTCGTTCTTCGGCTCGGGAAGCCAGTGGGTGAGCGCGGCGCCCATGAAGGCATACGCGCCGGCGACAATCGCTCCCATCACGGCAATCTTCGCGGCGCTCGGCGGATTGGATTCAGAAAGCGTAATCGTGAACCACGCGGCGGCAGTGCCGATGACCCGCCCGCCGATATTCGCAGCAAAGCTTTCGCCCGTGCCGCGGAGGTGGATCGGGAAGACGAGCGGGATGTAATTTCCCCAGAACGAGAACTGCGCGACGACCAGCAGGCCGCAGAGGAAAATGCCAGCTTTGACGAGACCGAGGGTGTCGGTGCCGAGGTTGCCCGAAATCCAGTAGAAGAAGAACGGCACGAAGAGCAGCGCCGGGATTTGAAAAATGCGGAGCAGCGTGCGCCGGCTGACGATCATCGTGGCGAGCACGGCGAAGATGACACGGCCGACGAGTCCGCCGAGTTCCTGCAGGCTCGATACTTTGGCCACAGCTTCGTCGCTGGCGTTGGCGCCGATCTGGCGTTTCTGCGGCGGCGTGAGTTCGGGTTTGCCCGCGGCCTTGGCTTCCGCCGCGGCCTTGCCAACCGCGCCTTTCGCCGTGGCGATGATTTCCTTATGCCCGCGTTCCGCCGACGTGCCGATGCCAGCCGCACCAATAATCTGCGGCAATTGTTGAATCGCACCAAAGGCGAGACCGTAGCTGGCCGCGAAGACCAGCGTGGTGACGACCGTCGTGCGGATGAGTTCCGGGCTGAAAAGTTCGGCGATACTCGGACGCTTGAGCGCTCCCGCGTCACGTTTTTTCGCCCACTCCGGCGACTCCGGCAGAAAGGGCCGGATGAGGATCAACGGCAGCGCCGGGAGGACGCCGGAGATGAGGGTGTAGCGCCACGCTTCGTGTCCGCCGTGGATGGGCGGCAGACTCAGCGCCCACTTGGCCGCGGCGAGATTTGCCACCGCGACGAGGATGCCTCCGAGCGACGAAAACGCCTGCGTGTAACCGAGCACTTTCTCGCGCTGCCTGGGGTCTGTGAAGAGTTCCGCCAGCCACGCGACCGCGGCGACAAACTCGACGCACACCCCGATGAAGACGAGACAGCGGAAGAAGAGCAGTTGCGGGAGCGTCTGCGCAAACCCCGCGGCGCAGGCCGAACCAGCGTAGAGCAGAATGCTGTAGGTCAGCACGCGCCGACGCCCGAGCACATCCGTGAGATAGCCACCGAGCAACCCGAACACGCCACCTGCAATAGCCGGGACGAAAAAGAGCATCCGCGCCCAGTGGACATACATCTCACCGCCCGGCAGCCACTTCGCCATCGCCTCCGGACGCGGCATGCCGCCCGCGACCATCTGCTCGACGAGCGGCGCGCTGAGCGCGGCCATCGCGGGCTTGATGATCAGCGGGAGCATCAGCAGCTCGTAGATGTCGAAGGCAAAGCCGATCGACGCGATGATGCAAATCAGCCACTGCGTGCGCGTGAGGCCGCCGCCGGAGTTGGTGGACATGGCTACGGGCGATTACTTCGCGACCGCCTTCGGAGCCTCCATCGGCTTCGCACCCTGCGCGATGGCGAAGAGATGCGTCTGGGTGCCGATATACATCATGCCGTTGGCCACGATGGCGGTCGAATACACGGGCGCGCCCATATTCACTTCGCTCAGCACTTTCAGCTCTTTGGTGGCCGCGAGCACGACGACATCGCCGTCTTCGTCACCGACGTAGCACTTGCCATCGGCCACGAAGGTCGAACCCCACATGTGCGCCTTCATGTCGTATTCCCAGTATTTTTTGCCGGTCTCAGCATCGAGGCAGAAGACGAAGCCGCTGAAGTCCGCGACGAAAAGCAGGCCAGTCTCGGGATCGATCGAGACGGTCGAGATCGAGCGATGGATTTCTTTGAAATCCCAGATCAGGCCGGTCTTGGTGATGTCGCCGGTCTTGGTCGCATCCACGCAGACGAGCCGTCCGACGCCTTCGCCGTGCTCGGGGTCCTGGCCGATCGGAACATAGACGCGGTTCTTGTAAAATACGGGCGTCGAGTTGATTTCGCTCGGGCCTTCCGCGGCCGGATATTTGATCGGCTTGCCGGTCTTGTCCTTTTTGTATTCCTCGGGCACCGCATCGAACCACCAAACTTTCTTGATGAAATTGCTGTCACCTTCCTTCGTCGGCGTGGTGTCGAGCGCGTAGAGCACGCCGTCGCCGCCGCCGAAATAGACCTGCTTCTTGCCATTCACCGTGCCGACGGAAGGCGAGGTCCACTGGCCGTGCAGGATGCGCGGGCCAATCTCGGCGTTGTCTTCACCGAGGAGTTCACCGGTCTTTTTGTCGAGCGCGATGAAGCTCGGCGACAGCGGCGACGGGATGTTGACGTGCGTCCAGTCCTGGCCGTTCGAGGTGCAGACGAAGAGCACGTCGCCGACGGCGATGATCGAGCAGTTCGAGGCGTTGTGCGGGAAGACGCCGAGCTCATCCATCATGTCGTATTTCCAGAGGATGTCGGCGTCCTGCTTGCCGGGCTCGATCGGTGGTTTGCCGGGGCCGCCCATGTATTTCGCTTCGTCTTTGAAGGGCCCGTCGTTGCCATTGGCCATGCCGTCGAGATCGAGGCAGAGGACTTCGCAGCGATTGGTCACGATGTAGGCCTTGCCGCCCTCGATGAGCGCCGAACTGAGGATGCCGAGGTATTCCCAGTCATTGACCTTGCCGCTCGCGAGCTTCGGCGCGGCGAGCTGCCAGAGGTATTCGCCGTTGTATTCGTTGAAGGCCATCAGGTTGCCGCGGTCGTCCTTGATCTTCTCGTTGCGCGGCGTCGCGTTATTCGTGCCGACGAGGATCTTGCCACTGGCCACGGAAGGATTGCCGTAGGTCTGCGACCCGAGCTTCGCGACCCACTTCACGTTCTCCGTGGTGGAGAGATCGATGTCCTCGGAGTTCGGCTTGAACTTACCGGGATTGAACTTCTCCGGCAGGCCCTTGGCCGTGGAATACATGTTGCGACCGGGATCGCTACCGCCCCATTGCGGCCAGTCCTGGGCGTGGAGCAGCGCGGCGCTCAATAGCAACGCCGCACTCGTGATCAGATTCTTACTCTTGCTCATACTCATATTCTTATTCTGGGTTGGGTATCACCCGATACTCGGGTGCGTCTTCGGCGGCGCGCGTGGGATCGACCGCACGGGTTAATCCCACGAGCATGGAAACGATTTCATGGAGAAGCTCTTTGCCGGCGACTGTTGCCTCCGGTTGCGTCAGTCCTTTGGCCACCGCCACACCGAGGCACGCGGCACATTCGAGCGCAGAACCACGGGCGGTGTCGAAAAAGCGGCAGCGGTCGCGGGGCGTGTATTTCCCGTTTCCCTCGGCGATATTCAGCGGAATCGAGGTTGCCGCGCGGTCGAGTTGGTCGCGCACCGATGCTTTCGCCGGCAGGTTTTGGACGATCGGCTCAGCCCAGGCCACGAAACGAATCGCTGCCTGATAGACATGCAGCTTTTCGTGATCGAAGTAGGTGCGCACGGGGAGAGTAAGCGTAAGAGGACGAGTAAGAGTAAGGGCTCGCTTCGCTTGTTAGTTGTTCGGAGTCACGGTGATGTTATCGATCCAGGCGCGCTGCTCCTGCGGCGAGAAGCCGAAGAGGCCGGGCGAGCCTTCCTGATGCGCGCGCTGATGCGGCACTTCGATGGTCCACGCTTCGGGTTCGGCTTCGCCTTTCGGCCACGCTTTTGCGCGGACGACGCCGCTGCCGTCGGCCTTCACATCGACGCGCGTCTTGAGATGGATCCATTCATTCGGCTTCCATTTGAAGGGCACGGCTTTGAGGAAAAGTTCCTGGTTCGAGGAAACTTCGAGAGCCTGCGCGTTGCCCTTCAGCACGATGAGATAACGCTGATTGACGAGCCCGACTTCCGACATCTTGCGCCGGTTGCCTTCGCTCATTACGTCGGCCTCGACCGTGTAGTTTTTGAGGTCGGCCCGGTTGATGAAAACGGTGCCGCGCTGCGTGCGTTTGTTGTCGATGGTTTTGACCAGCGCCTTATTGCCGTCCTTCTCGCGGACCTCGAAGCGGAAGCGAGCGGCATTCCACGGCAGCGGCGGATGCGCGAAGGGCGTCGCCGGTTCGAGCGTGTTCGGCACGCCGGGCGGCGGCGGGTTGGCGGTGTCGAAAGTGAGTTCGTATTTCTCGAAGTCCTGGCTGAGCGGCAGGCCCGGTAGAATGCGGCCCTTGAAGTAGCCCTTGAGATCGCCCAGCGAGGCCTCGAACTGCCCCGCACTCGGCGTGTTCTCCGCGTCGGCGACCATTTCACCGGCGGCGTTAAAACTCGCATTGAGCTTCGCTTTCACCACCGCGGTCGGCGGGATGAACGGCTCCCATTTCAGCGACTTGGGATCGATGTTGTCCTCGACGATGAAACCATTCGCATCCAGCGCGCGGACTTTGAAAGCGTGTTTTCCGCCGGGCTGCAGCAGCACTTCGTAAGGCACGACCTGAAGCTTGGTCTTCGCGCCCGGCTTCGGCCATTTCTCGGGCTCGGGCGCCGCTGCCAGGCCCGGATTTTTGCCCTTCGTCCCGAAGCAATAGAGTTTCTTCTCGGTCTGCAGGTAGATCTTGCCGTTGTAGCCGACCGGCGAGCCGTAGCATTTGCCGATGAGATGCGTGCGGCTGAGAATTTCCATGTCAGTATCGCCCGGCTTGATCACGAAAAGCTCACCGTCCGCGCCTTCGCCTCCGCCCTCAGCCGCGGCGAGATACATCGCGATATAAAGTTTTCCATCGGCGTAAAACGGGCTGCTCTGCCGCTGCTCGATGCCGAGCTTTTTCTTCCACAGCACCTTGCCACTCGCCGGATCGACCGCCGCGAGATCGCCGGTGCCGCTCACCTGATAAAGCCGGTCGCCGACCAGCACCGGCGAACTCGCCAGCGCGCCGACTGGATTGCGCCATACTTCCAGTTCCTTCGTCTCAAACACTTGGGGCGCCTGCGGAGACGGCGGCTTGATTTCCGCGGGAATCTTGAACGCCGCCATACGGCCCACCTCGCTCGTATCGATGTTCTCGCTCTCGTGAGTCAGGATGATGTTGCCCTTGTATTCGACCACCGCCGCGTTGATGCCGCCCTTCGCACCGGCCTTGGCCACCGGCGTGCGGAAGAGCGGTTCACCGGTGCGCACATTCAAGCAAAGGAGACTGCTGTCGCCGCCCGCGGAAAACAGCACCCGCTGGCCGCGGAGAAAGCTGAGCCACGGCCGCGAGAAGGTATTGTCCTGCGGGAGCGCGCCGGGGGCGCTCGACCACACTAGTTCGCCCGACGTTTTGTCGAACGCGTAAAACCGATCGCCCGGAGGCCCGTAAGCGCCCCACGCCGTGGTGATGCCGCGCGTGATCACCAGGTCCTTATCGATCAGCGGCGAGGCGGTGCGGTTGTTCGGAAAAGTCATCCGGCCGTATTCCTCCATCATCGAATGCTTCCACAGCAGCTTGCCATCCGCCGTAAACGCCGCGAACAGGCCCGAGCTGTTCTGGATGTAAACGTTGCCCGTCTCCGGATCGACGGTCGGGCTGGAATTGGCGTAGCGCAGATAAATCACGTCGCTCAGGAAATCGTTGAAGAGCTGCTTCCAGAGCATCTTGCCCGTCTCCGCATCGAAGCACGCCACGCCTTCCTGCAAATCCGGCCCTTCACCGAGATAACCCATGAGGTAAACTTTCCCATTGGCGATCACCGGCGACGACTGTCCGGGAAAATCCGCGGTCCAGAGCGCATCCTTCGCATCGATCTTCGCCGGCAGACCTTTCTCCAGCGACACGCCGGTCTGCAACGGCCCACGCCAGTCGAGCCAGCCTTCCACCTTCGCGGATTTCGGCGCCGGCTCGGCCTTGGATTTCTCCGGCTTCTTGGCCGCATGGAGCGGCATCTGGGCACAGGCGAGGACGGCGACGAGCGGAATGAAGAGCGAAGTTTTCATGGGAGACTGGCGGAGGGGAACGCGGAGGGTGTGGGGTTTTTAAGCAGCGGCGCGCGGGATGTCAAAAAATACTTACACGTATTATTTTCCTCGCGGCGGTTTCTTAGCGAAAGTTCGCCCGCCCGCCGTTTTCTCCGCGAGTCGCGACTTGCGCTTCGCCGCTGCGGTTGGTTTCTAACTGCCCATTCGTTCCCGTGCCCGAGCCACTGCCATCCTCATCACCCCCCGCCGCGCCACCCCGGCGCCTGCCCGTGCTTTTGCGGCGCGCGTGGTATGGGCTGAACCAGGCCTTCCGCCAGCGGATCGCGCACCTCGGCATCACGCCGGATCAATTCAGCATCCTGCGCTGGCTGAGCGAGGGCGATCCGCAGGGCATCACCCAGCGCACGCTCACCGATCTCATGGCGAGCGATCCGAATACCATCACCTCCACGCTCGCGCGCATGGAACGCAGCGGCCTCGTCGCCCGCGCGCAGCACGAGCAGGACAAACGCGCCAATCGCGTGAAGCCGACCGCCGCCGGTCGCCGCGCTTTCAGCAAGGGGCGCGACATCGCGCGGGGACTGCAGGAAGGCATTCTCAATTCCCTCCCCGCGAGCCGCTGTGAACAATTCCTGACCGACCTCGAAGCCATCGCCAATGTCTGCGCGGCAGCCACGGAGAAGCCCGCCGCGCGTTCCCGCCGGACAAAGAAAAAGGGGCCGCCCACCAAGTGAGCGACCCCTTAACCCAAGGAAAACTAACGACGAATCAAGCGCGACGTCGGCGCAGGCCGAG